>JANNON010000375.1:0-22874 GCA_031399105.1 Blastocatellia bacterium
ACACACCCGTTAACGAACCGCTTACCACCGCGCGCTTCAGTTGTCTTTACGGATTTTGGTATCCGCATGAACGCGATGCCTTGATGTTTGCCCGCGCGTTTTTAAACCAGGTACGAGCGATTGTTCTGGCGATGCAAGCCGTGCGAAAGGTGAATCCCGATGCTCGACTAGTTCAAACCGAGGATCTGGGAAAGACGTTCAGCACACCCACGCTTGCTTATCAGGCCGAGTTTGAGAACTAACGACGTTGGCTGACTTTTGATCTGCTTTGCGGTCGCCTCGTCCGGCACGCGCCGATGTGGGACTACTTAACGTGGCTCGGTATCCCAGAAGAGGAACTCACCTGGTTCACGGAGAACCCTGGTGCGCCCGATATCGCCGGGATCAATCACTATGTAACTAGCGAGCGGTTCCTCGACGATCGTCTTAATCGCTACCCAGCCTCTTCACATGGCGGCAACGGGCGTCACGTGTATGCCGATGTCGAAGCAGTACGCGTCTGTTCCGAAGGTGTGGCCGGCCCGAAAGCAATCATGAAAGAGTTTTGGACGCGTTACGAACTGCCGTTTGCAATCACCGAAGCACATCTGGGCTGCACGCGAGATGAGCAGTTGCGTTGGTTCAATGAAGTGTGGACCGCAGCCAATGAGTTAAGAGCTGAAGGTGTTGCAGTAGAAGCGGTGACTGCGTGGTCTGCCTTTGGAGCTTTCGACTGGAACAACCTGCTAACTGCGAGCAACGGATCGTACGAAGCGGGAATCTTCGATCTGCGTGCTCCGTCACCAAGACCCACCGCGCTCGCGAAGATGCTGCAGGCAATAACTGCTGGAGCTGAATATGATCATCCAAGTCTCGATGCTTCCGGCTGGTGGCATAGATTTGACCGGCTTTCCTATCCGCCAGTAACTCGCCGCATTGAAGGGATAACGACGGCTAGTGTTCGTCGAGTTAACAAACAGGGAAACTCGAGTCGGGCGCTCTTGATCGCAGGCGCTAACGGAACGTTGGGCTCGGCCTTCGCTCGCACTTGTGAGAAACGGGGTCTGGCTTATTACCTCTTGTCGCGTCAGGAAATGGACATTGCCGATCAGGCTTCGGTGGCGGGCGCGCTGGATCGGTATGAGCCCTGGGCCATCGTGAACGCAGCAGGATTTGTTCGCGTTGATGACGCCGAGGGTGAAATTGAGAAGTGCATGCGCGAGAACACCGACGGGCCGGAGATTCTGGCGCGCAATTGTTCCGAAAAAGGAATTTCGTTAGTAACATTCTCATCGGATCTGGTTTTTGACGGTGAGAAGAAAGAGCCTTATCTCGAAAGTGATCCGACGGCGCCGTTGAGTGTTTATGGAAAGAGTAAGGCGGAAGCGGAAGCTCGAGTGGAGGCATCTTGTCCCGACGCTTTAATCATACGGACGAGTGCGTTCTTTGGACCATGGGACGATTTCAACTTTGCCGACTCGGTACTGCGTTCCGTTACCAATGGCGATCTTTTTCACGCAGCTGATGACGTCACGATCTCTCCGACCTATGTGCCGGACCTTGTGAATGCCACGTTGGATCTCTTGATTGATGAAGAGCACGGCATCTGGCACCTCGCGAACGACGGGCAGGTTACCTGGGCCGAATTCGCGCGACGAATCGCTCAGCACGGAGGTTTCGACGAGCGGCTAATCAATTCTTGTGCAAACGAATCACTCGGGCTGGTGGCACGACGTCCGCGCTTTGCCGCTTTGTCGAGTGAGCGCGGCAATTTGCTGCCCCCATTGGAGCAGGCCTTGAATTTTTATTTCCGCGAACGGAAACCATTTGGCGGAAAGACGAATAGGATGCGGGTGGGGAACGGTTGACGGCGGACCTTGTTCGGCATCACATTAAGTGGCCGTGCGGTGATGAAGTTGGTTAGCCCGCCTGGCGTTCTGCAAAAGCTACTTCCCAAAAAAAGGCTGAATAACATGCGTGTCCTTGTGACTGGTGGTGCAGGTTATATCGGGAGTGTCGTTGTTGAAGAGTTGATTGCGGACGGGCACGAAGTCACGGTCTACGACAACCTGTCGAAAGGTCATCGCAGCAGTGTCACGCCCGGCGCGGATTTTGTCGAAGGCGAGTTACTCAACACTGAATTCCTGCGAACCACTCTCGCTAATGCAGAGATTGAGGCCGTGATCCACATGGCCGCCGATTCGCTGGTCGGTGAATCGGTGGAAATGCCCGCCAAGTATTACCGCAACAACGTAGTGGCTGGACTATCACTCCTCGATGCTATGCGCGAAGCGAGTGTGAAGCGCCTGGTCTTTTCCTCAACCGCCGCGGTTTTTGGCGAACCGGCAAAACAGCCCATCGAAGAGAACGATCCAACCGGACCGACCAACCCTTATGGCGAAACCAAGCTCGCGTTTGAACGCGCGTTGCCATGGTACGAACGGGCCTATGGCCTGCATTTTGTCTCGCTTCGTTACTTCAATGCAGCCGGCGCAACCGAACGTTGTGGTGAATGGCACGATCCGGAAACGCACCTGATTCCGATCGTTCTGCAAGCGGCTGCGGGTATGCGCGAGCACGTGCAGATCTACGGCGGCGACTACCCGACTCGCGACGGTACGTGTGTGCGTGATTACATCCATGTGGTTGATCTAGCCCGTGCACACATCCTGGCCCTCGGCATCCTTGATTCACGGAGCGCGATCTACAACCTGGGCTGCGGTGGTGATGGCTACACAGTGAAAGAACTGATCGATATCGCCCGCGAGGTTACGGGCCGAGAGATTAATGTGAAAGTTGGTCCCAGAAGACCGGGTGATCCCGCGGTCCTGATTGCTAGTTCCGGGAAGATCAAACGAGAGCTGAGCTGGGCGCCACAATTTCAGGACTTGCGGAAGATTATCGAGTCGGCGTGGTCGTGGCTGAAAGCGCACCCGAATGGGATCGCTTAATGACAATAGAACGATGGTTGTAATGCTTCGCCCTATTAATCGATTACGAGAATGGCTGCCATTGAAGAGTTGAAGAAAGTATTTCGCGGTTTGCACGGAGAAGAACCACGCGTTTTCAGTGCGCCCGGCCGTGTGAATCTGATCGGTGAACACACGGATTACAACGACGGTTTCGTCCTGCCGATCGCGGTCAACCGGCGAACTCTCGTCGCAGCGGCTGCAGGGGAAAATCAGCTCATACGTGTTCATTCGCTGGATCTGGACGAGCAGGCAACCATTGATCTCTCAACAGAATATTCGAGCGACACGCCACACTGGGTAAGTTACATTGAAGGCGTAACTCGTCTATTGCAGGAGCAGGGCGTTAAGATTGGCGGCGCTAAGCTGGCCATCCGCTCGGACGTTCCTATCGGTTCGGGAATGTCTTCTTCGGCTGCGCTCGAAATGTCAGTAGGGTTTGCGTTGGTTAATCTCGCGGGCGCGAAAGTAGATTTGATTCAGCTGGCGCTGGCGGCTCAGAAGGCCGAACACATCTACGCCGGTGCGAAAGTCGGCTTGATGGACCAGTTGGCCGCGGCGTTTGGACAGAAAGAGCACGCACTTTTGATTGACTGTCGCTCGCTCAGTCGGACGCCCATTAAACTTAATATCACCGGAACCCAGATCGTTGTTTGCGATACTAACGTGAAGCACGAGTTGGCGGCCTCAGCTTACAACCAACGGCGAGCAGAGTGTGAACAAGGTGTTGGGCTACTGCAGCAGAAGTTGCCGGAAATTCGCGCCTTGCGTGATGTGAGTCCGGAAGAGTTCGAAGCCTTCAAGGATTTGTTACCGGAACCGATCAGGCGCCGGTGCCGGCATGTGGTCACGGAGAATGAGCGAACGTTGCGGGCCGCGACAGTTCTTCGCGAAGGCAACGTCAATGAGTTTGGCAAGCTGATGCTGCAATCGCATCAATCGCTGCGCGACGACTACGAGGTGAGTTGTCCTGAACTGGACATCATGGTTGAGCTCGCCAGGGAGCAGGAAGGCGTTGCCGGCGCTCGTATGACCGGGGGTGGATTTGGCGGCTGCACGGTGAATCTGGTACGAACCAGTTTGCTGGATCAATTTTGTAAATCTGTAATGCGTGGCTACGAGCAGCGCACCGGCATCCGCGGTTTGAGCTATGTGGTTGAGGCGGGGGATGGGGTTCGGGAAGAGAGTTTCTAGTTTCGAGTTTCGAGTTGGTCTCAGGTCTCAAGGCTCAGGTCTCAAGGCTCAGGTCTCAAGGCTCAGGTCTCAAGGCTCAGGTCTCAAGGCTTACGTCTCGGGTTTGAGGTGCTTTCCTTTGAGATCTCAAATTTGAGATCTCAGATCTCACTGTGAGACGTGAGCCAAACTCGAAACTCTAAACTCGAAACTCTAAACCCGAAACTCGAAACTCTAAACCCGAAACTCGAAACTCTCTTAGAAGGATCATTCCTACACATGCCGATGGTGCCGCGCCCCGAATATCCTCGCCCGCAGTTTGTTCGCGACGAATGGTTGAATTTGAATGGTGAATGGGAGTTTGCCTTTGACGACGAGGATGTTGGTGTTGCCGAGGGCTGGTACGAAGGGCGCGAACTTCCCAACCGCATAATCGTTCCTTTCGCCTACCAAACTAAGCTCTCCGGAATCAACGACCAAAGTATTCACGAAGTTGTCTGGTATGCCCGCACGTTCGAAACCCCGGAAGAATGGCTTCCATCCGATCTCCTGCTGAACTTCGGCGCCGTCGATTACGCCTCAACAGTTTGGATCAACGGCAAAGAGGTAGGTCACAATCGCGGCGGCCACGTTCCGTTTCAATTTGAGATCGCGCCTTATGTGAAGAAGGGCGCGAACCGGCACACGGTACGCGTCGAAGACCGTCAGGATCCCCAACAGCCTCGCGGAAAGCAGTCCTCTACCGGAGTACCTGAAAGCATCGATTACTACTGCACGACTGGAATCTGGCAAACCGTTTGGCTTGAGCCGGCACCCTCAATTCGCATCGAAGAACTGCGCATCATCACGCATGCAAAAAGAAACATTGTCGAGCTGATCGTGTTTTTGCACGCTCCGTCTGCCGCGTGGCGGATTGAAGTTGTAGTCTCAGACAATGGCAAACAGGTGGCTCGCGTTGACGATCAAACCGCAGTTGCCACCGGCCGTCTTTATGTAACGATTCCGTATGCGAAACTTTGGTCGCCAGAGTCGCCGCACCTCTATGACCTGAACATTCGATTATACGAACGCGATCAACTGCTCGACGAAGTGACGTCATACTTTGGCTTGCGCGGGTTGCGGCTGCTCAATGGTCAGTTTCTCCTTAACGGCAATCCTATCTATCTCAAGATGGTGCTCGATCAGGGTTATTGGCCCGACGGCTATCTCACTGCGCCCTCAGACGAAGCGCTGCAGACCGACATCGGCTGGATCAAGACGTTTGGTTTCAACGGTGCTCGCAAACATCAAAAGATTGAAGATCCGCGCTGGCTTTACTGGTGTGACAAGCTTGGCCTCTTGGTTTGGGAAGAGATGCCGAACGCGCGCGAATGGTCTTCGGCGGCCGAGGAGCAACTATCGGCCGAATGGCAGACCGCCGTGCGGCGCGATTTCAACCATCCGTGCATCATCGCGTGGGTGCCGGTAAACGAGAGCATGGGTTTTCCTGGCCTGGGCCAGGAACACGCCGGCCAGTACGCGTTCATCGAGCGCATGGTCCGTGTAACTCGCAGACTTGATAGCGGGCGGCCAGTGATCGACAACGATGGCTGGGAGCACACCGACATTACGGACGTGCTTGCAATTCACGATTACACACCGACGGCATCAGAGCTTACCGAAAGGTATGCGGCGAAGATTGCCGGCGGCGATTTGCCGCTTAAAGTCTGGATCGGCGAGAAGCCACTGTTTGCATTGGGGTCGAAGTATCGCGGGCAGCCGATTGTTTTGTCTGAGGTCGGCGGCTTTCTGACTATTCCTTCTGCCGTGCCGCCTGAGAAACGCGACATGCTGTACCGGTTTTACGGGTCGGCAGAGACGGCGGACGAATTGCTGGAGAAGTATGGCGACCTGATGCGCGGCATTGCCTCGCTGAAGTTCCTCGCCGGGTTCTGTTACACGCAGTTCACTGATATCGAGCAGGAGATCAACGGGCTGCTGACTTATGATCGCAAACCGAAAGTGCCACCGGAAGCGATCGCGGAGATCCATCGAGAGATGTTCAAGGGGGGATAGGAGAGTTTCGAGTTTCGAGTTCGCGTTTCGAGTTGGTCAGGCGGCCCACGTCTCAAGAGATTGGAAATTTGAGATCTCAGATTTGAGATTTGAGATTTGAGATCTGAGACCTTGAGACCTTGAGCTCTTGGTCCCCTCACTGCCGAAACTTTTGCATTGTGCCCTCCAATGAATTGTAGTAAACAACCTCACGCTTACTCTTAAGAACTAACCGATCATTAACAAACTATTTCGAGCGCCGGCTCGAACTCAAAACCATTCGAGCTGAAATCAACTATGCGAGTGTTAGGGATCGATCCAGGCAGTGAAACGACCGGATGGGGTGTCATCGAAGGTGACGGCCGCCGCTATCGTCTGCTTGAGTTCGGCGCGATTAAGTCTTCACCCAGAAATACGTTTCCGGCTCGCTTACTCGGAATCTCAAACGGTATTGAAGCGGTAATCGCTCGGCATAATCCGCAAGCGTGTGCGATTGAGGACGGCTTCCTCGCCACCAACGTAAAGGTTACGTTGAAACTTGGTCAGGTCCGCGGCGTTGCCATGCTCGCGGCCGAGCGTGCCGGGCTCGACATCAACGAATACTCACCACGATTGGTCAAGCAAACGGTGGTGGGATATGGCAATGCGGAGAAACACCAGGTGCAGGAGATGGTCCGCATACTGCTTTCGTTGGTGAAAGCCCCCGAGCCGCAAGATGCCGCTGACGCTCTCGCTGTAGCGATCTGTCATTTCCATCATGCAGGATTGAGTCAGCGGGTTAAAGAGACGGAAGCGCGAATGAATGTTGCCACCTCAACTCGGCGACGCGCGATTCGTTGAGTTTAGTAGTAGTTTACTTGCCTTAGCCTCATGAGAATTATTCTTAACTCTGATCTAATGTTTACCTCAAAGTTAATTAGGGCGCGGCTCCCTTCGCGGTTGCGCGAACTAGCAACAGAGTGTGCAAGAACTGGTGTTGTCATCGCTATGCTACGCACAACTCTGCTCGAAGTTGAGCGCCGTCAGACAGAACTGGTCACCGAAGCCGTTTCAGAGCTCGAGCGCGCATATAGCGCTCTTAAGGAGGCGGAGATAAGTTTTGAGGAGAAGAACTCCTCGGAAGTATTCTCGTTGCCCGATGTTGTCGAGCTTTTCAAACAGTTAGGCGTCAAAGTTGAGATCGTTGAGCCCACACTCGACGACTATCATGACGCTCACCGAAGAGCATGCCTTCATCTGAATCCACAACCTCCAAACAAGAAATCGGATGAAATGAGGGATCTCTTAATTTTGGTGATGGCGTTGAGGTTGGCTCAAGATGGAGGTGCGATCCTCTTGAGCCGCGATGACGTACACACTCATGAGAGAGGCGATGAGGAAGCCCAATCGGCGGGCCTTTGGCGCGCTAGAGATATCGGTGAGGGGCTCGAACTGTTAGGCGTGGAGAGTCCAACTGGTAGGCTCGTTCGTCTTTTGCTTGAAGCCGTCTGGCAAGACCTGAGGGACGCCGAGTTGCCGTTGCAGCCGATGATCGGCTTGCGCAAAGTAGAGAATGCCTCTTTCTTGCGGGGTGAACAGGGAATTGAGAAAGCGACATTCGATTTGAATCTAGTTTCGTCGAACGGTGGGAAGCTCGAGGCGAGCGTTGACCTAGCAATTCAAGGAGAGGACATTACTGATATAAGTGTAAAGCACATAAACGTTGATGGGGAACCTTGGCGTGATGGGGAAATTTCCATCCGGACAAACAAACACGTGCCTTTGGTTGGATCCTCTTCAGAGGAAGCTCTTGCTGCATTGCGCGAAGTTATCGGAGAAGATTTATGAACCTAAAAATGGGAAATCAGTTTTTTAACAATGTGCAAATTCCTCTGCTTTGGGGGAAACGGGCAATCATTCAGGACAAAAAGAACCGATTATCAGTAATTGATTTGAGCAATCCGAAGGCAAAGCTGGAGGTTCTCGCTGATGAACCTGCACCGGGGATAACATTCGAGCCAAGCTTCGCGGGGTTTAAAATCCTCAGAGATGGTGTTCCTCTATACTCGTACGATCCCACAGAGAAGCGTTTGGAAAGTCTTTCCCTTGGTTTGCCTGATTGTCAGATTAGCCCTTGGTCTATTCGGATTGGTAGCAATCAGTTTTCAGGCAATTCTATTTCGGGGTTTGGAGTCGGAATTGCCGTGTCTGAAAATGGAATCTCGGTTGGTGGACCCATTCCTCAGGGGTTAGCGCAGCTAGCCATCTGAATGACCGTTGCGCTCGACTCTTTAGCACCTCACTTGCAAAAGGAGATTTACCGTGAATATTTCCTCACTCTTAGTTTCACTGCCTATCGTTCTCGCACTTCTCTCAACAACAATCTTTGCGCAGAAGCGTCGACCGCCTGCCGGCGGCCGCGTGGCTGTGGTCGTCGATGAAAGACTCGCCGCGTTACGCGAGTCGCCCGCGTTGACCGGAGTGCTCGTGCAACGAGTTGCTCGCGGACGAATGGTCGCGATCCGCGGTGAGCGCAGGACTCGCGAGGGGATCACTTTCGCTCGTGTGAATCTCACCAGCCGAACGAGCGGTTGGATTCAACGCGATGCGCTCGTGACTCCAAATCAAAGAGGCGATGACGAACGACTGTTGCGTTTGATCCTTGCTTCCAAAGATTTCGACCGCATTGCCCGCGCGCGAATCTTTCTCGATGCTTTTCCGAAATCGAGTCTGCGTCCGGCAGTGCTGCTGATTTTTGGCGATGCGGTGGAGTTGGCCGCAGCAAGGCTTTCGCGCGATGCGTTGCGGCGACTCAAACTCGATGAGCGGAACAGCCATGGACCGCCGGAGGTCTCTTACTTCCTGAATTATGCCGGGTTGGACCGTTATAACCGGCAGGGAATTAAGTTTGGCTTCGACGCGGAGACGAAGAGGTTTCACTATGACGGCGCCGCGTGGAAGGAACTGCTCCGACGCTATCCTCGTAGTGCAGAAGCAGCGCAAGCACGCCTGCGCTTATGAAAAGCCGGCTGCCAACGCGGAGCCTTTGGAGTGCGCCGATTGTCGGCGCTTTACTCGCAGGCTGGCTGAAACTTCCAAGGGAATCAGCGAAAAGCGCCGACAAGTCGGCGCACTCCAAAGGCTCCGCATCGTTAACGGCGTTTCCTTATTGCCAGCGTTTCGTGGGCGTTAACATACAATCCCGTTCCGAACATTCTTTCTCGTCAAGGTGTTAATAATCCCTTCTGACAGTCGTTTTCAGGGTGTGGAAACGATTTCAGGAGGGCAAAGTGCAAGCTGCCGTTAAGACATTGAAACCAGTTCCAAAGCCTCCGGGAGAGCTGGAATCACTCTTCCGAGCTCATCATGACCGGGTTTTTCGCACCGCTCATCGCATCACGGGTAGCGCCGCCGATGCTGAAGACGTGTTGCAGACCGTGTTTCTGCGGCTCGTGAAAGGGCAGGAAAACATTGACTCTGCCGGTCTGGCGGCTCACCCCGAAGCCTATCTTTCCCGCGCTGCCATCAACGCCTCCCTCGATCTGCTGCGCAGTCGCACCAGGGCGAAATCGGTAGGAATGGACGACGTTGATGCCGGCGCCATCGAGAGCACTTTCAGAAATCCCGAAGCACAACATGCCGACCGCGAATTGCAATTGCTGATTCGCCAGGCTGTGGCTCGTTTGGGTTCGACGGCTTCAGAAATGTTTGTGTTGCGTTATTACGAAGGTCACGACAATCACGAGATCGCGAAGATGCTGGGCACCTCGCAAGTAGTGGTCGGCGTCGTATTGCATCGCGCCCGCACCAAGCTGAGAAAAGAGATTGGGCAGTATCTGGAGAAACATCATGAAAAGCACTAACGATTTTGACAACATCCTTGACAGGACGACTACCGAGATTCGGAACGAACAGGTCGAATCAACAGTGGTCAACCAGGCAGCGGACCGTGTTTGGGCGCGGTTGGCTGCCGAAACAAACGAACTTTCCGGCACGGTATCCGTGGCCGCTGAGAGAATCGAGAGCTGCAACGATTTCCAGTCACTCATCCCCGATTATCTGCGCGGGGATTTGTCTGAAGCTCGTTCGCTGCTTTTAGTCGACCACACACACGAATGCATTCCGTGCCGTCGCGCGATGAAGGAAGCTCGCAAACCAGCTCCTGTTACCGTCGCCACCGCTGCTCGGCGTTATTCGATCCAGCCCGTAGTGATGCGTTGGGGCATCGCCGCAGCGCTGGTGATCGGTTTTGGCTTGCTCGCGATTCCTTTGATTCAAAGGTACGCGCCGTTTGGCGGAAACCTCGAGGCCACCGTGCAAGCTGCCGAAGGTCAGGTTTACCAAATTGGCGACACGAAGAGTGCTCCAGTTGTAGCTGGTGAAAACATTAAGAGTGGTGAACGGATTCGCACTGCCAAAGATGCTCATGCCTTTGTGAAGTTGGGCGACGGTTCGGTCATCGAGATGAAAGACCGCTCGGAGTTTTGGCTGACCCGGAATTCACAAGGCACAACAATCCATCTGAATCGCGGCGCAATCGTTGTGCAGGCCGCCAAGCAAAGCAAAGGACGTTTGTTTGTCGATACTGGTGATTCGCGTGCGGCAGTAACGGGAACGACCTTCTCGGTCAACACCGGAACCAAGGGTTCGCGCGTTTCGGTCATAGAAGGCGAAGTCCATTTTGAGCACGGGAACAGTGAACGGGTCTTACGCGCCGGCGAGCAGATAGCAACCAGCAAGGCCATCCAACCCGTGGCGGTGAAGGACGAGATCGCCTGGAGCCGCAATGCTGCCAGCTACGCCGCGGCGCTCGCGAGTCTGGCTTCGCTCAACAAAGAGCTGAACAAGGCCTGGCATCCCGGCGTGCGTAACTCGACGCACCTGCTGGATCTGATGCCCGAGAACACGACTGTCTATGCAGGCTTGCCGAACCTGACTGCCACCATTACGGAATCGCACCGGATCATGCAGGAGCGCATCGGCCAGAACGCGGTCTTGCGTCGGTGGTTGGAGAGACAGCATGCGAGCAAGGGTCCGGATATGAATCAGGTGATGGAGACTGTGAAAGAGTTTGGCGAATACCTCGGCGACGAGATCGCTGTCTCAGTTTCCATGGATCAGAAAGGTGAACCAGCGGCGCCGCTGGTGTTGGCGGAGCTGAAAAACTCGGAAGGGTTCCGGCCATTCCTGGAACAGCAGATTGCCAAGTATGGCGGGCAGGGAAAAGCGCCGATTCAATTCGTCGAGAATCCATTGACCGCAACAGCCGTTGTCCCGAAGGAAGGCAAGCAGACGCTGTATGTCTGGATCAGCAACGGTCTTTTCGCGGCTAGTCCACGGCTCGAAGAGCTGCAGTCTCTTGCCAATGTGGTGCAGCAGGGCGGACGGAGCAGTTTTACTGCAACTCCTTTTCATGGCCGCATTGCGCAGGTCTATCAAGAAGGCGCGGGTTTGGTAGTAGCGGCAAATCTGGAACGAGTTATCGAGCAGACGAAGGCTGACCGAACGAAAGGCTCTAACGGCGCGAAGCATGAGGAAGCGCTGGCGAAGCTGGGTGTTCTGAGTGTGAAGTATTTCGTGCTCGACCAGAAAGAGACGAATGGCAAGACCCACACGGAAGCCGCGCTTTCGTTCAATGAAACGAAGCGTGGAATTCCTTCGTGGCTGGCTGCCCCAGCGCCGATGGGTTCGCTCGAGTACATTTCGCCAGATGCCAACATCGTGGCCGGTTTCGTAGTGAAGGATCCGAGCTCGCTGGTTGACGATCTCCTGGGAGTCGTCGAAACAGTCTCGCCGGATCTACGCAAGAACATCGACAAGCTGCAAGCCGAGCGCGGCATCGACGTGCGCAGAGACATTGCAGCGCCGCTTGGTGGCGAGTTTGCCTTTGCCATCGACGGACCAATTCTGCCGACGCCTTCCTGGAAGATGGTCTTCGAGGTCAACGACCCGGAGCATCTGCAAGCAGCGTTGGAGAAGGTCGTGGGTGAAATTAATAAGGAAGCGGCCCGATTCAGCAAGACAGGTTTGGTGTGGGAGCGAGGCGAGATCGGATCGCGCGCTTACTACACTTTGCGATCCGCAGACTTTGGTGTCGAAGTGAACTACACCTTCGTTAATGGCTACATGATTGTAGGCCCGAGCCGCGCGCTGGTGGAGCGTTCAGTGAGATCGCAGGAGCAGGGCTATTCGCTACTGCGTTCGGCGAAATTCACGGCTGGTTTGCCTGCCGACGGCAACGCCAACTTCTCGGCCGTGTTCTATCACAACCTTGGTCCACTGGTGCAGCCTTTCGCGGATCGCATCGCGAGCACTGCCGGTCAGTTGGGCAAGGAACATCAGGAAGCAATCAAATCGCTGGCCGCGGATATGCCACCGACGCTCGCTTATGCTTACGCACAAGGTGACAGCATCACGTTTGCAGCGAATACCGAAGGCGGACCTTTTGGTTTGAGTCCCGCGACCTTGTTAGGTGTGCCGAATGCACTCGAGATTCAGCACATTCTGCAGCAGGGAATGAAGGACAAGGGCGGCCGAGGTAAGTAACCACTGCGGGTGCGCGCTGCGTTTGAGATGCGATAGCAACAAGCGCAGCGTGACACCGCTTTGGATAGGTGATTGATTCCACTCCTTACTAACGAGTTTAAGAAAGGACCATCCGATGATACGAAGCATCACTAAGACCCAGCTAGTCACGGTTCTACTCATCGCTGTAATCGCATTAGGTTCCGCCTGTTCTCATCGGCAAACAGTGCAGGTAGGTTCTCACAAGGTGACTATCGCCCGTCATGGATTCACCAGGAGTTTTCACGCCGACCCTGAGGCCGGCACGTTCTGGTACGAAGGAACGTCGCTCGGGGGAACTAAATACAAGATCTCCATCAACGGCGACAGAGTTAAGGTGAATGACAAAGACTACGGCATGTTGCGAAAAAACGACTCCGTCGTGATCGGGGATCATGGCCTGACCGTGAATTCGATGGACTATGGCGAGTCTGAGAAGTATCTGCGCTCGAATGGTTCTCAACCGGTGCAGGCGGCGATCAATTAGGGTCGGGCGGAGCCTTTGGAGTGCGCGGACTTGTCAGCGCTTTCTACCGCGGTAAAGCGGGCCAGCAAGGGAAAAAAGCGCTGACAAGTCAGCGCATTCCAAAGGCTCCGCATTCGCCCTATAAGATTTTTTCGTTTCTCCCATGAAGCTCGTTTCAATCTCTCTCGGTTCCTGGCTACTCGGCCTTTCGGTAATCCTGCTCGCGTTCTTCATCGTCGAAGGCGCTAGTCTTAGCGCTGCAGATATCAAGGGAGCGACGGTGATGCCGTTGCTGATCTCTGCGCTCCTCTTCTCACTCGCCTATGCTCCCTCGCTCTCCTGGCTACGAAAACGTCTGGGCGGTTGCAGACCCATACTCGTATTCCCACTCGTCTCTGCGCTCGTGCTGAACCTGCCGGTTTTTTTGATCGGAATTTTCGCAATCGGTAGAACTTTAGTTGCGACAGAAGCGTTTGCATTCATCGGTGCATTCGTTTTGATGGGTACTGCTTTCGGTCTGGGATTTGTTTGGAGTTATCGAGACAGGACGATATAAGTAACCAGCATGGCAGCAGCGGTAACGCTTCAATCTCAAACAAGCCTTCCCAACTCGGCTAACTTCGCTCCGGTCATCGACCTCAACGAACTTAGTGTGAAGTTCGGCGGCCGGCCAATCCTAAAAGGGTTGCGCGGTGAACTGCGCGGGCGCGCTATCGGACTGCTCGGTCCCAACGGCGCCGGCAAGACAACATTGATCCACACGTTGCTCGGTTTCCACCCGCCATCGTCAGGCACGGCGCACATCTTCGGACGTGACATCACCATCGATGCTAAAGAGATTCGACAGGTCATTGGCTACATGCCTGAGCGTGATGCGTTCATCGCCAAGATGAGTGCAGTGCACTTCGTGCGCCTGATGGCTGAGCTTTCCGGACTGCCATCCGGAGCGGCACTCGAGCGCGCCCATGAAGCGCTCTTTTATGTAGGTCTGGGCGAAGCGCGCTATCGCAGTCTGGATACCTATTCGCTGGGCATGAAACAGCTTGCAAAACTCGCTCAGGCAATCGTGCATGGCCCACGCTTGATCTTTCTCGACGAGCCGACTAACGGCCTGGACCCGCCGGCGCGACAGAGAATGATTCGCTTGATTCGCGAGATCCGTGATAGCGGACAGGCACACATTGTGCTTTCGTCTCATCTGCTGCGTGACGTTGAGGAATGCTGTGAAGAAATTCTGATTCTCAAGGACGGGCAGATTGCCGTCTACTGCAACCTCGAGGAAGAGCGGAAAGCCAATCGCCAGTTCCTGGTGCTCGAGACGCGCGGCGATCAACCCGCATTTGGTCGTGCGATTGCCGAACTTGGTTGCGAGTACGCGTTGACGACAGACAGCCGTGTGAAGATCGTGTTGAGCGAAGGCGTTGGAGTGCGAGATATCTACCGGGTTGCCGGACAGCACGATGTGCAGATCAGGAGGATGGACTTTAAACGAGATTCTTTGGAAGACATCTTCCTGAAGGCAATGGAGAACGGTCATGGCGGTTTATGAACACACCTACAAGCGGTACACGGGCGCGCTGACTCCTGAGTGGAGCCGCTTTCTGATCATTCCGCGTCACGCTTTTCGCGACGTGTTCAAGTCGAAACTATTCACCGCTTTCTTTGTGGTCTGTTTCCTTCCTTTGCTTGTCGAAGCGGTACTGATCTACCTCCATCACAACGTTAATGCGTTGGCCCTGATGAAAGTCAATGTCAGGGAGTTATTGCCTATTGATGCGACCTTCTTTCAGTTTTTTGTGAACCTGCAGGGTGGCTTTGCGTTCTTCGTCGCCCTGTTGGTTGGGCCGCCCTTGGTGTCGCGCGATCTGCGCAACAACGCTTTGCCGCTCTATCTCTGCCGGCCGTTTTCGCGCGCAGAGTATGTGGCAGGAAAAATGTCCGTGCTGTTGATCCTGCTTTCTGCCATGACTTGGATCCCGCAGTTGCTGCTGTTCCTGTTCCAGTCATACCTGGAAGGCTGGAGTTGGTTTGTGAGCAATCTGTGGATGGCGAACGCGATCGTTATTGCTGGTGGCGTTTGGATTCTGCTGCTGGCGTTGTTGTCGCAGGCGATCTCGGCTTTGGTTAAGTGGCGAGTGATTGCGAGTGCGGCGTTGCTTGGGATCTTTTTTATCCCTTCAGTTTTCGGCACAGTGCTCAACGAGATTTTTGCCACTCGTTGGGGGAATCTCGTCAGTATGGGGGCGCTGATTAAAAACGTTACGTCGGGATTGTTTGGGACTTTTGTTCGTACCACCGCACGAGCAGTGAGAACCGGATTCGACGGGACGATAATCCGCGAATCCGTCATGAATGAACCGCCGCTGTGGGCTTCCTGGGGAATGCTGGCGTTGGTTTGCATGATCTGTCTGGCGCTGTTGTCACGCAAAGTGAAGGCGTATGAGGTGATTTCGTTAAGGCTGTCCGTTGTCCGTTGTCCGTGGTCAGTTGTCCGTAGTTCTCTTCCGGACGTTGAAAGTGGACAAATGGAGGGTTAGGTAGACCAAAATTTACAACCAAGACGGCAACGAACAACGGACAACGGACCACTGACAAGAACATTCATGGAAGATAAGAATCAAACCCCGAATTCAGAGACAATGATCATCTTCGACGATGTCTCGAAGTTTTACGGCGAGATACTCGGGGTGAATCGGGTCAACTTGCAGATCGCACCCGGCATTACCAGTCTCGTTGGACCGAATGGCGCCGGCAAGTCGACGTTGATGAATTTGATGACGGGCTTGCTTCGTCCCACGCGCGGGGCAATTACCATTCTTGGCATTCCCACCGATCAGCCTGAACAACTCTTTCGCAAGCTCGGATATTGCACGCAGTTTGATTCTTTTCCGCGCGGTCTTACCGGACGTGAGTTTGTTCGTTCATTTCTGCTGGTGCATGGATATGAACGGGCCAAAGCTGACGAGCTGACGACCCTGGCCATTGAGCGGGTGAACCTGATCGACGCGGCGGATCGGAAAGTGGCCGGTTACAGCAAAGGCATGCGGCAACGGATTCGATTGGCCCAGGCGATTGCCCACCAACCAGCCGTACTGATACTGGATGAGCCGCTGAATGGATTGGACCCGATGGTTCGCGCGGAGACGATTGCGCTCTTCCGTAAGCTTGCGGCCGATGGTTTGCACCTGATCATCTCCAGTCACATTCTGCACGAAGTTGACATGATGTCTGATCGCGTCGTGCTCATTAACAACGGCTACATCCTGGCCGAAGGCAATATTCACGGCGTGCGCGATGAGATGGAAGAGCATCCGATGCAAATCCTGATTCGTTGCGACAAGCCTTCGCAACTCGCCGCACAGGTCTTTGAGCAGAACCACGTGGTCGAAGCCCGGTTACACGAAGATCGGCGCGGGCTATTTATCAAGACGCGCGATGCTGACCGTTTTTACTTGCTCTTAAACCGCGTGGTGGCCGAAGGCGAAATCAACATTGAGACCATCGCGCCGGTTGATGATGACTTGAGCGCGGTGTACGGGTACTTGATAGGGCATGACTGAAGAGTGACAGGTGACAGGTGACGAGTGAAGAGTGAAGAGTTAGTACCGTAACGCGGTAGCGTCGGGTCAACGCTGCCGGAGCTACAACGCGACCCGGTGACAGAGTGACCCGACGCTACCGCGTTACGGTACTGACGGCGCACGCATCTTGAAAGGTATCGACGTGAGTTCAACCACCGAAAATCTAGCCCCGGCAACAAACCCGCAATCGCTCCCCTGGGCGCTGTGGCTGCGTCAGATCCGTGCCATCTTTCGTCTGGAGATTGAGAAGAACTTTCTCGGCCGTCGCTCGATCTTGATCTACCTGATCGCGTTGTTGCCTCTGTTTCCGCTCGCGTTGCTTGCAGTGATTGTGAGATTCACGCCACCCGATCGTGAATTCCAGGATTTCACGCAGTACAACATGATCTTTGCCATCTATTACGGCGGGTTTATTTTGCGCACGGTCGTTTTCTTCGGCTGCGCGTGGATCTTCATGAATCTGTTTCGCGGGGAGATCGTCGATCGCAGTCTGCATTTCTACTTTCTGAGCCCGGTGAGAAGGGAAGTGCTGGTGGTAGGAAAGTATTTATCCGGTCTGGTTACCTCGATAGTGCTTTTTACTTTCACCACCGTGACGGCGATGCTCTTGCTGTACTTCCCACATTTCTATTCCGAGAGCATGCGCTTCTTCCTCGATGGCCCAGGCATGGGCCAACTGTTTACTTACGCCGGAATCACGATGCTGGCATGTATTGGCTACGGGGCGTTCTTCGTGGTGGTGGGATTGTTTATCCGGAATCCAATTATTCCGGCGCTCGTGCTCTACGGTTGGGAGTGGCTCAATTTCCTTTTGCCGCCCCTGTTGAAAAAGGTGAGCGTGATTCACTACCTGCAGTCATTAACCCCGGTGCCGTTATCGGATGGGCCATTCGCGGTGGTCGCGGAACCGACGCCGGCATGGATTGCGATTCCCAGCTTGATCGTGGTCACGATATTGGTGCTGATCGCTGCGAGTTATCGCATCCGGCACATGGAAATCCGCTACGGCAGCGACTGAAACCGAAACCTTATGAGGTCCCACAGATAAGCCGTGGGACCTTGTTCCATTGACAAGTTCGAAACCACTCATTTAGCAGCTCAACTCTCAAGCCCGAAAGTCTCACAGTCAGGAAGGCGGACCCTGTCCCCGCTTCCGCCCGAGCAAACTAATGCTTCAAAGAGATCTAGCACTGTGTATTGTTGAGTTGCAGCTTTTCAAAGGCAGGCGGGGACAGGGTCCGCCTTCCTGACTGTGAGACTTTCAACCCTCGCTCGTTGACCGAAAGGTGAATGGTTATCAACCCCATTCTTAGCGTCAATCATCTCGGCGCCGATCTTTGGAACTGCGCTTTGGCTAATCCGCATGAACTGGTCTATCTTGTGATCCCGGCGGTTTTCTCAGCTCCATCTCCAGGTCAGGTTATCCGGTGCGCAGCGTCTTAACAGTTCTGCTTGTGGCCACTTTGCAGCTGATCTTTTGGGCGCAGTTCGCAAGTATGCAGACTGTTCCTTCTGCTTCGCCTCAAACCACTCCCAGCCCACCGCAAGACCCGCAGAAACAGCCAGCACCCGTCGAAGAAGATATCGATCCGGCCGATGTCGTGCGCGTTAAGACGACCCTGGTCAACTCGCCCGTGCTCGTGATTGGCCGCGATGGGAAATACGTCCCCTCGCTTCGTCGCGAAGATTTTCAGATCTTCGAGGATGGAATTAAACAAGACGTTGCGTACTTCGCTCCGGTTAACAAACCATTCACCGTCGCTCTCGTGATCGATACGAGTCGCTCAGCAAAATTCAAATTGCAGGACATTCAATCTGCGGCTGCATCGTTCGTCGCACAGATGCGACCGGGCGATCAGGCGCTGGTGATCACGTTTGGGAGCGATATCAGAGTACTTTCGGAACCCACCACAGATCGTGAGGCGCTGCGTCGTGCGCTCAGTGCAGTTCGACCAGGCGGCGGCAGCCGCGTTTACGATGCAGTCGACTTAACGGTGCAGCGCTTGGCCGCAATCGAAGGCCGAAAGGCGCTCCTGCTACTTTCGGATGGGGTTGATACTGGCAGTACCGTTGCGACTTTCGAGAGCAGCATTCGCCGCGTTGGAACGTCCGACGCGCTCTTCTATCCCGTGCAGTTCCATACGTTCGGCGATATGCAGGAGAAAACTTCTCGCCAGCGCCGGCCTGCTCCCGAGGGCAGCGGCTTTAGCAAGGCTGACTATCTGCGCGCCGATTCGTACCTGCATCAGCTGGCCGAAAGCACCGGCACGGCGCTCTATCCCGCCCATGACTCGAGCGATCTGGATCGTGCGGTCGCCGGCATAGTCGAAGAGCTGCATAACGAATACAGCCTTGGTTATTATCCGCGATCGCCGGCCGTGCAAGGACAAGTGCGACGCGTGGAGATCAAGGTGAACCAGACGCAGTTAGTCGTCCGGGCCCGCACTGGTTATGTAATCGATCAGACGGGAGCGGTTGGGCCGGCGCCGAAGACTGTTGAGCCCGACGCTCCGTCTGTTTCGCACGCTGCTTTTACTCCCGTGCCCCGAAGTTTTGATCGAGCAACGTTGCCGGTGGGAGCCCGCTGGGTGTGTGAAGGGCCGACTGTGCCGGGAGACTTTGCGGTCGTGAAAGAGGGTTACAGCTTTCATTGTCCGCCGAGTCCGCGGGTTAACGATGATACGAATGCGTGGTTCATCCGAAAGCCGGGTCCGTTGGAGACGATGTGTAAGGGATTCATGGTGTGGCGCGGAGACGAAATCGCTGGTGCGCCGCTTCCGACGGGTTATGTAGTCTTGAATGAACTGGAAAGCCCGACGTGTGCCAAGAGTAGCGATCCGGAGAGCGGGGGCAACGCATGGGCCATCAAAGTTCCCAGCGGGCGAGAGACGATTTGTAAAGGGTTCTTGATCCCGCGTGGTTTCGCGGCCATTGGTGAGAAGTATTCAGCAGCTTGTCCCACGAAACTAATTCACAGGAACGCGTGGGTCATAGAGCGAAAGTTGTAGGGGCGGCACTACGTGGCCGCCTCTCGTTTCATAGGGGACTCTTTCACTCTTTCAAAGAAACGAGGGGTGCCCACGGAGGGACACCCCTACAAAGTGTCAACGCGTTCTGCTGACGTGCGGATTGTCTTTAATCCAGAATCGCCAGGGCTTATCGACCCAATCCCCAGCGTAATCAATACCCACACGAGGGCCGGCGTTAATTTGCCCGCGCGAGATCGTCACACCTTGCTCGATCCAGACGCGCTCACCAAGTAGATCGGCAGAATCAAGTTGACGATCGATTCCCAGCGCGATGCACAGCTTGCCGGGACCACTGGTGAGATTTCGGTCAGCATGGGAACCACGACGTTGTCTCATCCATTCGATTCCCTCAGCAGGTTGCAGCGCGCGAATCAGAATTGCGTGTGGGATGTCGTTGGTATTCGTCACCACATTGAATTGGTTGTACATCCCATAAACGAAGTAGACATAGGAGGTGCCGCCGAGGCCATACATCGTTTCGGTTCGCTTGGTTCGGCGCCCGGCGAATGCGTGCGAAGCCCGATCTTGCGGACCGCGATAGGCTTCAGTCTCGACAATCATTCCGGACACGCGCGTGCCATCAGGAGCCGGCACTACGAGCACTTTCCCAAGCAACTCGCGGGCGATGGTGAGCACGTTTGTGCGCGTGTAGAATTCGCGCGGAAGTTTAAGCGAGATGTCAGATGTCAGATGTCGGATGTCAGAAACCATTACTCGTCACTAGTCACCTGTTACTCATCACTCGTCACTTCTCATTGCTGCAGCTTCCAAATCATCACGAAGAAGATCACGAACCCGATCACCACGATTCCTCGTCTTACCCAGATCTGCCCAACGCGCACAGCCATGCTGGCGCCGAAGTAACCTCCAAGCAAGGCCGCCCCAGACATCAGCAATGCGTCCGACCAAACAACCAGATGCGTCAGCGAAAAACTAAGCACCGCGATGCTGTTGATACAGATGCCGAGAAAGTTCTTGATGCCGTTGGCGCGATGGATGTCATGCATTCCCAACAGCCCCATCACGGCCAGCATGAGAATTCCATTGCCCGCCCCGAAATAACCGCCATAGATTGATGAGAAAAACTGGCAAACGATCGCGCCGAGCCACCACGCGGCGCCAGGCTCCCCAACGGTTGGTTGCAAGCGCAAGCGACGATTGATCCAGCCCTGGGCCATGAACAGGATCGTAGCGAACAGAATCAGAAACGGCACCAGCTGGGCAAAGGTCGGTGAGGGAGTCCATATCAACAGCCAGGCGCCAATCGCACCGCCGATGACGCTCGTAAGTCCCAGTCGAATCAATAGAAGGGAACTGTGCTCTAACTCTTTGCGATATCCGTAAAGTCCTCCGAACAACCCTGGCCAAAGCGCCACCGTGCTCGTGGCATTCGCCACTTTTGGATCCAAACCCAGCCAGATCAAGATGGGAAACGTAATCAGGGTTCCGCCGCCCGCGATGGAATTGATTGCACCTGCTGCAAAGGCGCTGGCGAAGAGAATGGCGGCGTGGAAGAGAGACATGGGGAACGGCTAAGGATACAGAATACAAAACACAGAATACAGAACACAGAATACAGAATACAGAATACAGAAATCAGAAGTGCTGCTAACATCGTCCAACTCTGCCTTCCGAAATTACTTAGGAGACTAATCTTGGCGAAGAGAATCTGGAAGTCGTTACTTTTGTTCATTGCCGTCGCTATGGTTTGCCAGCCGAGCGCTGCAAACGCCCAGGCGACAGTAGACAAGATCAACTGGCCCACCTATCAAGACATGGCCGTCGATCTGATGCAGCAGTATTTGCGAGTCAATACTTCAAATCCGCCCGGCAATGAACTGGAGGCTGCGAAATTCTTCAAATCAGTTTTTGATAAGCAGGGAATTCAAAACGAAGTATTCGAATACAAACCCGGTCGCGGCAACATCATCGCTCGGATAAAAGGAGACGGCTCCAAGCGACCCATCATTCTTCTCAATCACCTGGACGTCGTTACCGCAGATCCGGCAGCGTGGCGCGTGGATCCGTTTTCCGCCGAGATCGTGAACGGCTTCATCTACGGCCGCGGCGCGCTCGATATGAAAGGCGAGGGTCTGTTGCAATTGATGACGATGATCATTCTTGCGCGCGAGGGTCCGAAGCTTTCACGCGATGTGATCTTTCTCGGAACAGCCGATGAAGAGGTTCATGACGAAGGGGCGCTCTGGATGATTGCCAACAAGTCAGAGCTCTTTAAAGATGCGGAGTACCTGCTGACCGAAGGCGGCGATAACCTGAGGGACGAAAGTGGAGTAAGAGTCGTGGGTGTCGATGTCGCCGAGAAGGCGCCCTACTGGTTGCAATTGACCGCGAAAGGACAATCGGGTCACGGCTCGCGGCCAATCACCGACTCAGCGCCGAATCGCCTGGTGCGTGCGATGACTCGTATCGTGAACTACCAGCCGCCCATCAAACTCTTGCCCGCCGTTGAGAAATACTTTCAGGACATTGCGCCGTTGCAGTCTGAACCGCTGCGCTCGAAATTCGCGAATATCCGCGAGTCGCTCAAGGAGCCGGGCTTTGTAAAAGAGCTTACCGCACAGCGTCAGTACAGTTTTCTACTGCGGACGACCATCTCGTTAACGATGTTCAGCGGCAGCAAGCAAACGAATGTGATTCCAACCGAAGCTAGTTGCAATCTTGATGTGCGACTGTTACCGGGCGACAAACCCGAGGAGTTTTTAGCCGAGTTGAGGAACGTGATCGATGATCCGTTGATTCAGATCAAGAACATAAACAACTTCAAGCCGCCCAACAGCTCGCCTATCGATACGGAACTTTTCCGAACGATAGCTGCTGTCACGAAGCGGCATCATCCAAATGCTTTGATCACTACGACCTTGCTCAGTGGCTACACCGAAAGTCAGCTTTTCCGGCAGCTCGGGATCACGAGTTATGGCTGGGCGCCGATCTACACGACAGCTGACGACGACGAAGGCGTGCATGGAAACAACGAGCGAATATCAGTGAAGAACGTTCGCGAAGGAACGAAGGAATTTTACGAAGTCGTTACTGAGATCTCTCGGTGAGTTTGTAGGGGCGTCCCTCCGTGGGCGCCCCT
>JANNON010000803.1:0-6748 GCA_031399105.1 Blastocatellia bacterium
ACTCGTGCAAAGATCTTCAGTCGCTCTCGTTCCTTCGCGCTCATCCACAAGTGTCCTTCCATTTGTCCACCCTTTCGGGCAGACATCCTAGAGGACTTTTCTATTCGGTTTCGCAGAGGGCGCTTTTATCTAGTTACCACAACTCCACGGTCGTCTCCTTGACACTCCTAAAGCGTGGCTGCTACATTACGCGGTCTTTTCCTACTCGTTTTAAGCCCCAGTGCACAAAGGAGTTTGCTTGAGTACCGAATCAGGTTACCTATTTACCTCCGAGTCTGTTACGGAAGGCCATCCAGACAAAATCGCCGACCAGATTTCCGATGCCATCCTCGATGCAGCCCTGGCCGAAGACCCCAAGGCCCGTGTCGCGTGCGAAACGCTGGTGACAACCGGCCTCGTGGTTATCGCCGGCGAAATCACGACTGATGCCCGCATCGACTATTCACGCGTCGCACGTGATGCTATCCGGGACATTGGATACACGCGCGCCAAATATGGTTTCGATGCCGAGACCTGCAGTGTGCTCTCAGCGCTTGACCGTCAGTCCCCGGATATCGCGATGGGGGTCGATACCGGCGGCGCCGGTGATCAGGGCTTGATGTTTGGCTTTGCCTGTAACGAAACTCCAGAGTTGATGCCACTCCCAATTCAACTTGCCCACATGCTCGCGCGCAGGCTTGCCGAGGTCCGCAAATCCGGTGATCTTCCTTATCTTCGTCCCGACGGTAAGTCGCAAGTCACCGTCGAATATCGAGACGGTAGACCCTTCAGAGTAGAAGCCGTCGTAATCTCGTCGCAGCACGGTGCTGATGTAGAAAATAGTCAGTTGCGCGCCGAGATCGAAGAGCAAGTCATTCGTCACACGGTGTCGGGGGAACTCCTCGATGCCGACACGAAGTTTCATATCAACCCAACCGGGCGTTTTGTGACCGGTGGACCACAGGGTGACGCTGGTTTGACCGGCCGAAAGATCATCGTCGACACGTATGGCGGCTATGCACCGCACGGAGGCGGCGCCTTCTCAGGCAAAGATCCGACGAAGGTCGATCGTTCGGCCGCTTATATGGCGCGCTACGTGGCGAAGAATATTGTCGCCGCGGGATTGGCCGATCGTTGTCAGGTACAGTTGGCTTATGCCATCGGTGTCGCTGATCCGGTTTCGGTAAACGTTCAGACAAACGGCACCAGCCGGCTTTCTGAAGTGGCGCTGGCAAAGCTTGTTCGCGAACATTTTGAGCTGACCCCACGCGGGATCATCGAGTCGCTCGATCTGCGTCGTCCGATCTACAAAGCTACCGCAGCCTACGGACACTTCGGCCGGGATGAAGATGGCTTCACGTGGGAGAAGACCGATAAGGCTGAAGCATTGCGTGCTGCTGCCGGAGTTTAATCCGTCGGCAACACTGCGTTACTAATTCAGAAGTTCCATTTCAAAAAGGAATACATTGATGAGTGCAACACGTTCGCTTGAGTCAGACGTGAAAGACATGAGTTTGGCCCCGCAGGGTAAGCAGCGCATTGAATGGTCTGAGCGCGAGATGCCGGTGCTGCGATTGATCAGAGAGCGCTTTGCTGAAGAAAAGCCGCTCAAAGGCGTCAAGCTGCTGGCTTGTGCGCACATAACTACCGAGACCGCTAACCTCGCTCGCGCCTTGCAAGCCGGTGGCGCCGAGTCGGTATTGATTGCCTCGAATCCCCTTTCCACTCAGGACGATGTGGCGGCTTCGCTAGTCGCAGACTGGGGCATTCCCGTCTACGCAATCAAAGGCGAGTCCACGGAAACTTACAATCGTCACGTGCGCACGGCCCTCGACTATCATCCGGACATCATCATCGATGATGGTTCAGACGTGGTGGCCACGGTGCTAAAGGAACGCGGCGATCAGGTAAAAGAGATCATCGGTTCGACTGAAGAGACGACCACCGGTATTCAGCGATTGGAAGCAATGCAGAAGGCGGGTGTGCTCCCCTTTCCTTCAATCGCTGTCAACAACGCACAGACCAAGCACTTTTTCGACAATCGCTATGGCACCGGCCAGTCAACTCTGGACGGCGTAATTCGTGCGACGAACATTTTGTTAGCCGGTCGGAATATCGTGGTGGTTGGTTACGGCTGGTGCGGCAAGGGCGTGGCCCTTCGCGCGCGTGGCATGGGATCTAGCGTGATCGTCACCGAAATCGATCCGATAAAGGCGATCGAAGCGGTCATGGACGGCTTCCGTGTTATGCCTATGGCCGAAGCAGCGCCAATCGGTGACATCTTCATCACGGTTACCGGCAATCGCCACGTGATTGATCGTCACCACTTTGAGCGGATGAAGGACGGCGCGTTGGTTTGCAACAGCGGTCACTTCGATCTTGAACTGAATTTGGTGGCGCTCAAGGAACTGGCTGACGGTCCAAATCAGGTTCGTCCATTTGTCGAAGAGTACAAGCTCAAATCTAATGGCAATCGAGTTATGGTCCTGGGCGAAGGTCGCCTTATCAATCTTGCAGCGGCTGAGGGGCACCCGGCCAGCGTGATGGATATGAGCTTTGCCAACCAGGCGCTGTCGGCAGAATTTCTTGTTAAGAACAAGGGAACGTTGGCTCCCGGCGTGCATTTGCTGCCGAAAGAAGTCGACACCGAGATCGCAGCTTTGAAACTTCGCGCGCTCGGTCTTTCAATCGACACGCTAACCGCGGAACAGGTTGAATACATTACGAGCTGGGAAACCGGAACCTAAACTGGGGACTACGGCGAATTGCAGAGGAATGGCAGGAGGCGAGTGCTCCTGCCATTTTTTTGCAAAAAGAATGGAAAGCGGGCTTAATTGTCGATTGTTTTGAAGGGGTAACTCTCACTTTCCGATCCGTCCAAGAAAGGACCAATTTGATGAAGCTCAGTTCCGCATTTCGAAAACCCGTTCTGTGGTTAGGGCTTATTACCATCTCGAGTTTTGCACCAGCTCTCCATAGTGCATCGGTTACGACGAGTGAAGCAGTTGCTTCGGTCCAAGCTGATGACACTGCCTACCAAGCCGAGCTTGAAAAAGCAATTGCCTTGCTGCGACGGCAAAAATACGACGACGCTTTGAAGAGCTTCAAACGTGCAAATGAAATGATGGGCAAGAAGTCGCGCGAGTGTTACTTCGGGATGGCGCAAGCCTACTACGGTTTGAAAGCTTTCAAAGACGCAGTCGAGAGCTGTGACAAGGCAATGCAATTAGCCGTTGGCGACGACGCCTTCCGGGCGCAGACACTTAATCTGAAGGGGTTGGCTCTGCAGGCGCAGTCGGAGCTCAAGAATGATGACAAGCTAATCGCTGCAGAGACTGCTTTTCGCGAAGGCTTGGCGCTGAACAAGAATATGCACACGCTCTCTTTCAACCTTGGTGTCGTGTTGGTCCAGTTAAAGCGAGACCAGGAAGGCATCGCTGAACTAAAGAAGTATGTGACGGTAGCTCCTAACGGTGACTTTGCCGAGCAGGCGCGGAAGATAATCGAGAATCCTCGTCGCGCGAGGGAAGCCTATGCGCCGGACTTTTCCATCGTTACCTCAGACGGTCGACATATCACCCTGGAGGATCTACGGGGAAAAGTGGTAGTGCTGGATTTCTGGGGCACTTGGTGTGCTCCATGTGTTGAGTCAGTACCATCGCTGCGCAATTTGAATAAGCACTATTCGAAGGAGCCTTCGTTTGTTCTGATTGGAGTTAGCTCGGATACCGAAGAAGAGCTTTGGCGCGAGTTCACGTCGAAGAACAAGATGATCTGGCCACAATATTGGGACCGCGACCGGCAGATCCAAAGAATGTTCAACGTTCGGGCCTTTCCCACGTACATAGTTATCGATCACGAGGGTATCGTCCGGTTCAGAGCGAGTGGGACTAGTTGGGAACGGTCTGGCGATCTGTCTGCGGCTATCAAGAAGCACGTCAAGATTGTAGCCAAAGCTGGCAGTGAACTGCCATGAATGCTCCGCGAGGTGGTACTGCCTCATAACCGGGGATTGGTAGCCCACACGGCTTTGGACAAAAAGTAGTTACATCGCCACTAGGCTTTCGTCTCATTCACCCAACCTTCAGGTTGGGGATTACCTCCCAGTGAATCCGGGACCATTTCAATGGTAACAATATACTTGGCTCATCAATGTCCGACATGCTTCATCAGCTTGTCGTCTGGATTGGGAACTCTCAATGTGCATTACAGTTGAATGTTGTGAAACTCGACGACAAGCTGAAGCATGTCGGACATTGATGAGCCAAGTATGTTAATGCCATTTCAAATGGTTACCTATGCTGAACAGAATCGGTTGAAAACCATTGAAATGGTTCCCAGCGTACTGGCATACCGGCGATCCCCAACCTGGTTGGGGTGAATCAGACGAAAGCCTAGTAACGATGTACCGATTTTGTGCAAAGCTTCTTTCGGACATGAAGCCCAAAGCTCAGCTCAAACTATCTCGCGGCACTCGCGGTCTTTTTCATTTCATCCAATTCCTGCTGCGTCCGGTCAATCACTCGCTTGATCTCTGCAGCGCGGCGCTGGTTATCTGAACTCTTCGCCAGGACCTTCTTTAACGCGTCCAGATAAGCGATCTTCAATGATTGCTCCGCCGAAACTTCAACGTCCGGCTTCACGCCGGTGCCCTCCCAGTTGGTCTTGGTGATCGGATTGATTGCTCTTCCGGTTGGCACAAACATTCCGAAGTGATCGGTGATACGCACTCCCTGACCAGGATTGGCGCCGCCACCAGTAACTTCGCCGACAATCATCGCTCGCTTAAGATTCTTCAGGTTGTAAGTGAATTCCTCGGCTGCTGAGAAAGTGCGTTTACTCGTCAACACATACACATCCTTTCCGTCGAATCGCCTTCCCAACACTTTCTCTTTGGTGAAGTAATCTTGCGTACGATTCCCTTCGCGCCAGTAAAGACTGTTCAAGTGCACCGGCTTCTCGCCAAAGAGATAGGACGAGATCAGGGCCACCATCTCAGGACTGCCGCCGCCGTTTCGTCTCAGATCGATAATCAGTGCATCTGTGTTGCCAAGAAAGTTCATCGCAGCCGCGATGGTCTCTTCCGCGCCGGTAGGATCGTTGAAACCGCGCAGGCTCAGATAGCCGATGTTGCCTTCCAAACGCTCAATTTTTTCAAAACCAAAGTTGCCCCACATGTTGTTTCTTCTATAACGCTCCAGTTCTTCGGCAGTTGGTTCGGCCCGTTCGGGACGCACGGGCATGACTTCAGAAAAGTAATCGATCCTCAGATGCTTGTCGCGACTAATCTCGCGGAGATGGGAAGTGAGCAGCGCGGCAAATTCCTTAGCACTGGTAATCTGGTCGTACTCTTTCTTTGCCACGCGCGCGCGCACGGATTGCTCCATCTGTTTTGCGACCTCGGGAAAGACATACGCATCACTTAACTTCTTGAGCACGCCATTGATGACCGCTGTGCGCGTCGCGGCATCGATTGTCATGTCAGGATCGTCATTCTGGCGCTGGGCCGTCGCCGCCGCTGCAAAGAGAAATAAAGACAAAATTGAAAATGCGATGATGGTGGTGCGTGGTTGAATTCTCATGTCATGCCTCCGTGAAACTTGATAAGGATGTTGCCGGTTGTTAAGCGTCGCGCCGCAGCAGTCCGTTCAGAACGAGATCTGCAATAGCTTCGACCTTGTTCTCTATGTCGTCGCGGTTACCCAATTCCTGCACGCTCAGGCTGTACGGCAATAAGGAATTGGTAGCGAGCAATAAAGTGTGTGCAGTGGTATGCACGTCGGATAATTGGAACTCATTCGCTGCCTGTCCTTCTTCCAGCACTCTGACGAAGATGGCTGCTTCATCTTCGAAATGACGCGTTCGCCTGGCGAGCAAGTTGGTCCGCAGTTCCGCTAGCAGTTCCGTGAGACTTGTTGAGTAATGCTGGACACTGTCAAAGCGCATGAGCACTCTCGTTTTCAGCATTTGACGAAGCTTGTTTATCGGAGTGGCTGTTGAGTCAGCAATCCTGTTGAGGTGTTGCGTTAGACGATCAACTATTCGGTCGATGTGCGCGAGCGCGAGATCCTCTTTGCTGCTGAAGTGCAGGTAGATCGAGCCTTTGCCAATTCCTACCTCCTCCGCAATGTCATCGATGCGCATCTTCTTGTAGCCGTGTATCTCCATCAGACGGTCGGCCGCGTCCAGAATGGAATCTCTCGTAGCTTCGCGAATCGCCCTCATTTCACACCCTTCCAATAAACTGACCAGATTTGAGTTCTGGTCAGCTTATCTTAACGCTGAGGTTTTCACTAAGTTCCGGAAAGATTTTGGATGGGTTGGCGAATGAGCCTATTCAAGGAAAGGGGGGTGAAGTCCTCGGGAGAACTTGGATATTGGTGACCGGGTGGATCTCCCAGGCGGTTCGACGCCAATTTCCAGGTCTACCAGGAGCAATGTTCTCAGATTCGCCAGCGTGTTCCGCGTCGAACAGCAGCCAGCCTTCAAAGGCCACCCAGCGTCCGACGAGAGTCTGTTTTAGTGTTCGTTCTGACCAATCAAGGTTTCGGCCGGCAGCCCACTTCCGCATTCGAGGTGTGACTTCCACAACCAGATGCTCATTAGGCGGTGCGTTAGTGCGCAGGGCGACGTGAATATGAATGTCTCGATCGACGAGACAATTTGCGAGTTCCGGTCGCGCGTTTGCAACTGATACGACATAGGCTTCGACTCGCGCTGCTTTTCGATCCGACCAGCGTTTTGAGTCTTCTCCGACTAGCAACAAAGC
>JANNON010000394.1:0-2121 GCA_031399105.1 Blastocatellia bacterium
CAACGATTCGTCACCGCTTATCATTGTCGATCACGACGGTTGACCCGCCGCTACCGCGTTTCGGTACTGACCTTATCCCACCCGAACAGCTGCGTAATCTGTGGACCGTCTTTCCTGCACTTTCACCTTCGGTCGTCGCGCGAACTGCTTAGTTTTCAAAGGTTTTTGGTGACTGGCAGGTTCGCGGCATGTTAAGATTGCGACCGTCATGCACGCCGATGTAATCATCATCCGGCTCATATTCACAGCAATTCTTGTAGCCGCAGGTTATATTCTCAGGCCCGTTCCCGGCGATCCTTGGTTTTCGGCTGGGCTCGGAGCGGTCACCGCTGTCTGCATCATCCTCTTCGAAATTCGGATTCGTCGGGCCACCCTGAAGACACTCATTGGTGCTGCCGTTGGCTCAATTATGGGCATCGTCGGCGCGTTCCTAATAGGCTTGCTCATCAGCCGCCAGGAGTCAGGAGCCGTACCGCCTGAAGTAAAAACGTTTCTCACTTTGGGCCTGACCTTCTTCATGGCGTACGTCGGATTGATGGTAGGAGCGGCAAAGGGCGACTATCTTGAACTGTCCGCACTGGGCGGCATCTTCACCGACAAAGCTGCACGCCGCGATCTGAAGATTCTTGATACCTCCGTAATCATTGATGGAAGAATTGCCGATGTTGCCGAGACTGGTTTCCTTACCGGCTCGTTGATTATTCCGCAGTTCATTCTTCGTGAACTGCAGCAGGTTGCCGATTCGCCTGACTCGTCAAAACGACAACGCGGCCGCCGCGGTTTGGACATGCTGAACCGGCTGCAGAACAATAGCTCGCTCGATATTCAGATCGTGGAGACCGATTTTCCCTCCGTTCGTGAAGTTGATCTGAAACTCATCGAGCTGGGCAAGCAGTTGGACGCAGTGATCGTCACCAACGACTTCAATCTCAACAAAGTTTCTCAGTTGCGTGGCGTCAGCGTGCTCAACATCAACGAGTTGGCCAACGCATTGAAACCGGTGGTCCTTCCGGGCGAGGCGATGCGCGTCTTCATTTTGAAAGAGGGCAAAGAATACAACCAGGGTGTCGCTTATCTTGATGATGGCACAATGGTCGTCGTGGACAACGCGCGACGATTGATTGGCAAGAACGCTGACATCGCCGTCACCAGCGTGTTGCAGACAACTGCCGGGAAGATGATCTTCGGCCGGTTATGGGAAGAGTCAGATAACGGCAGCCAAAGTGATCAGCACCGAACCAACGGAGCGACTCGCCGGCCATCGCGCGAGTCCAGGAATAGTGGCCCGGTGCGCATCACGGATCACGAAGCGATAACGGAGTCTTAAGAAGTGATAAGTGAATAGTGATTGGTGCGCAGAGGAAGACGGGTTTTTCGGAATACTCTTCCTGATCCATCAATCATTGATTGCTTGTCACTTATTTCTTTATGAACGTCGCGATAATTGCCGCAGCTGGTCAAGGCTCTCGCATGGGCGGCAAACGTGCCAAGCAGTTTCTGGAACTCGGCGGCATTCCCATCATCTTTCACACGCTGCGACGCTTCGAAGAGTGTGAAGCCATTCAAGAAATAATTCTGGTTTTACCGACAGCAGATGCAGCTGGATTTCTCGCACTGGCTCCGGGTCAGGGAATTCGCAAGCTAACGAGAGTGGTCCCTGGCGGCGAGACGCGGGCGGAATCCGTGTTGCGAGGGCTGCAGGCAGTGCGCGCTGCGACGGCCGAGATCGTTGCCGTGCACGATGGCGTGCGGCCGTTTGTATCTTGCGACGAGATTCACCAGACTGTTGCCGCGGCAAAGGAACATGGCGCGGCCGTCCTGGTTGGTTCAATAGGCGACACGATTAAAGAAGTTGAGGGCAGCTTTGTAGCGCGGACCCACGATCGATCGAGTTTGCGACGCGCGTTGACACCGCAGTGCTTTCGCTACGAGATATTGCGCCGGGCTTACGAGAAGGTCGACGTTGCTGACCCGGAGCTTACGGATGAGAGCGTGCTAGTCGAGCGATTGGGTCAAAAGATTAGCATCGTCGAAGGAAGCAACCGGAACATCAAGATCACTCGGCAGGAAGATTTGGCGATTGGGGAAGTGATGCTGCGGGAAGAAGGGGCTTAGGTCATT
>JANNON010000400.1:0-9529 GCA_031399105.1 Blastocatellia bacterium
CTGCGGTTTGGGTGGCTAAGGGCGTGATACATAAGCGCTGACTAGTCAGCGCACTCCAAAGGCTTCGCATCGCCCCCAGGGTTCCATAACCCTCGCTTGACACTCACATGACCGCAAATTAGTCTTACTTCGAACCATTCAGGAATCTTTTCGAGCGTTCCCAGCCAGCAATCACCACGAAAGATAAATTGCAGCACCCATTGAGAGTATTCACTTATTGACCTTCTTTGCGTCAGACCGCCGGTTCGCGGCAATACGCAGGGCGATAAACAACGATTACCGCAACATAAGATCCGAAAGGAACGCAGGGTTACATGATTAAGGACCAGATACTTTCGCGCATTACGGGCAAGAAAGCTCATATCGGAGTGGTTGGGCTCGGCTATGTCGGGCTGCCGCTGCTGGTTGAGTTTGCTAACGCCGGATTTCAAGCCACGGGTTTTGAAGTTGACGAAGAGAAAGCGTCGCAGATTAACTCCGGAACCTCTTATATCGGCGATGTGCCGTCAGCTGCGGTCAAGGAATTGGTCGATGCCAGGAAGTTGCGTGCGACCACGAACTTTGATCACCTCGCTGAATGCGACGCGGTGATCATCTGCGTTCCCACGCCGCTCAGGAAAACCAAGGAACCAGACGTCTCGTATATTCTCGCCGCGACGGAGGAGATCAAACGACGTCTGCACCAGGGACAGCTCATTATCCTCGAGTCGACAACTTATCCAGGGACTACTGATGAAGTGCTGCTGCCGATCTTTTCTGAGACCGGGTTGAAACTAGACGAAGACTTCCTGCTGGCTTTTTCACCAGAGCGAGTCGATCCGGGAAATCCGCAGTTTCAAACACACAACATTCCCAAGGTGGTCGGCGGAGTCACTGACGATTCAACAGAAGTGGCCGCTCATCTCTATTCACAGATCGTAAAAGAAGTTCACGCCGTCAGTTCGGCCCGCGTCGCTGAGACCGCAAAGTTGCTCGAGAACACTTTCCGGGCCGTCAACATCGGCATGGCAAACGAAATGGCGCGGCTCTGTTACGCGCTCAACATTGATACCTGGGAAGTGATTCGCGCAGCGGCGACGAAGCCTTTTGGTTTCATGGCGTTTTATCCGGGGCCGGGAATCGGCGGCCACTGTATTCCGCTTGATCCACATTACCTTTCCTGGAAAGCACGGCAGCACGGATTCGACTCGCGCTTCATCGGTCTCGCTGAAGAAGTGAATTCGCGCATGCCCGAACACGTGGTCCAACTCGTCGCAGATGGGTTGAACGATGAAAGCAAAGCGTTAAAAGGATCGCGAGTATTGCTGCTCGGCGTTGCTTACAAGAAAGATATTAACGACGTGCGCGAGAGTCCGGCGCTATCAATCATCGATCGCCTGCGTGCCAAGGGAGCGGACGTTCGCTATCACGATCCGTTTGTGAGTGATATTCGTTTTGACGATGCGCATGCGGCGGCGAGCGATGAACCACTTGCTTCGGTCGCGCTTACGGACGAGGAGCTTCGCGGAACGGACTGCGTCGTGATAGTCACTGATCACAGCGACATCGATTATGTCCGTGTCTGTAAGTTGACGTCGCTGGTCGTTGACACGCGTAACGCACTTAACGGCGATTTGAGGAAAGGGAGCCCGGCACGAATAATTCGGCTGTGATTACAAAGTGAGATCTGAGATCTGAAATTTAAGATCTCAGAAGAAGGTCCAAAGTCGAACGTCCAAGGTCTAAAGTCGAAGCCCGTGAGATCTGAGATCTGAAATTAAAGATCTCAGAAGAAGGCCCAAAGTCGAAAGTCCAAGGTCCAAGTCGAAAGTCCAAGGTCCAAAGTCGAAGCTAGTGAGATCTGAGATCTGATATCTGAGATCTGAAATTTAAGATCTCAAGATTGCGAGAGCACAAAGACCAAAGACCAAAGACCAAAGCACAAAGCTCAGTCTTACCCTCTCCGATCGCAAATGCTCAAAGTCATCAACGTGGTGGGTGCGCGCCCTAATTTCATGAAGGTGGCGCCAATCGTGGCAGCAATGAAGCGGCGGGAACAAGATTTCTCGCCGCTTGTTCTTCATACGGGCCAACACTATGACGCCAGCATGTCCGACGCGTTCTTCCGAGATCTGGAACTACCCGAACCGGATGTCTATCTCGGTGTTGGTTCAGATTCTGCGGCCGCACAAATCGCGGCGATAATGAAACAGTTCGAACCCGTCGTCGTGAAAGAAAAACCAGATTGGGTGCTGGTTGTGGGAGACGTGAATTCGACGCTCGCTTGCGCATTGGTTTGTTCAAAACTCGAGGTGAAAGTCGCGCACGTTGAAGCGGGGTTGCGTAGCCGGGACCGCACGATGCCGGAAGAGATCAATCGGCTGTTGACAGATCAGATTGCGGATCTACTGCTGACTCCCTCTGCCGACGCCGATGCGAATTTGCGGAAAGAGGGAATTGTTCCGGAACGAATTCGTTTGGTCGGAAACGTGATGATCGATTCGCTGCTGAAGTATCTGGATCGTGCTCAGAAATCAAAAATTCGTGAGCAACTCGACGTCGCGGACAGCGATTATGCCTTACTCACTTTGCACCGCCCATCGAATGTAGACGATCCGCTGATATTCGCGCGTTTGTTGGATGCACTGGAAGAGATCAGCAAACATCTGCCGATAATTTTCCCGATTCACCCCCGCACGCGAAAGATGATGAGCGAGCTGAATCTTGATGAGCGTCTTGCCGGCATCGTCGGTTTGCGTCTCACAAAGCCACTCGGTTACCTCGACTTTCTTAGCCTGCTCAGCAACGCGCGTCTCGTGCTAACTGATTCGGGTGGAATTCAGGAGGAGACCACAGCCCTCGGCGTTCCTTGCCTCACTTTAAGAGAGAACACGGAGCGGCCGGTCACAGTCGAGTTGGGCACAAACACGATAGTGGGAACTGATCCGGAGAGGATAATCGCGGCGGCTCGAGCTGTTTTCAGCTCCGCCGCGAAGCGGAAGACCGCAGTTCCACCACTATGGGACGGGCATACTGCAGAACGCATTCTTGACGAGCTGGCCCGTTAATTCATGAACACGACTTCCGTAAGCACACGCAGTGACAACGAGAAGAGCAAAGGTGCGAAAGCGACTGAGCAACTCATCGTTGTTTGTCTTTTTCTCTTCGCGCTCTTTGCTCCTCACTCAATAGCCGTGGCCCAGAGTGCCTGGCTGTTGGGCATGGTGCTTTGGCTTTCACGTTTCGCTTTCTTTCCTCGGCCAAAGTTTCACCAGACGCCAATCGACTACGCGCTGTTCGGTTTTTTTATTCTGACCGGCCTCTCGGCGTTCCTTTCTTACGAACCGCTGGTGTCGATCGGAAAGCTGCGCGCGGCGAGTCTCTTCACCATCGTTTATCTCGCGGCTCAGAACGTTCCCAATCGCAAAGTGCTTCGTCTGCTGACAGTCGCTTTGATCGCTTCGTGCTTTATCAATGTGCTCTTCACAGCCGGACAACGAATAATCGGTCGGGGTGTGAAAGTGCAGCAGTTGAAGACTGAAAGCGCGTTGTACGCCGGCGGCGTCAGAGATGGAGACACACTGCTGAAGCTCGATGGGCAATCGATTACGAGCCCTGACGACATTGCGAATCAACTGGCCGCACCAACCGCCGAAAACAAGAAAGCGCTGCTGCAAATCTACCGGCAAGAGCTAGTGCCGGTGTATGAGATCGAGCGCGGGAAATTACTTTCAGGAAATTCAGCGACTGAACAACTGGGGATAGAAAGCTGGTCGCGCGGTCGTGATTGGCGAGCGTCCGGGTTCTTTGGTCACTACGTCACTTATGCCGAAGCATTGCAGTTGATACTCGCTTTGACAATTGGTCTGCTTTTAAGTTTGCCGCTCAAGCGCAGTTTAATGGGTATCCTGCTGCTGATAGGGATGCTTGGATTCTGTTACTCGTTGATGTTAACCGTGACGCGTGCTGTCTGGCTCGGCTTTCTGATCTCAACCGCAGTAATAGTGCTGCTGGGCGCTTCGCGACGAACCATTCTGATGATCGGCTTGCTCGCGATTCCGCTAATCCTCGGCGGTCTATTCGTGCTTCAACAGAAACGCAATGTAAGCTTCATCGATAAACGCGATCAATCTACAACCTGGCGCCAGACAGTTTGGCGAGAGGGTACGGCCTTACTGTTGAGCAAGCCGCGTCATTTGATCGTTGGCGTGGGAATGGATTCGCTGAAAGCGCATTGGCGTGAGTGGGGAATGTTTGACAACGGTCGCATCCCGCGCGGGCACATGCACTCAAACTTGTTGCAGATCGCTTTAGAGCGCGGTATTCCGGCGCTGCTTCTGTGGCTCTTGTTGTTAGCCATGTATATCCGAACATTGTTCAGTTTGAGACAGCGACTGCGCCTGGAGTCAGCGGCAGATGTCCAGCCGGTTCAGCTTGGTGTCTGGATCGAACGAGGATTGGTGTTGGGGGCGCTCGGAGGGACCGCGGGATTTTTCGTGAGTGGAATCGTGCATTACAACTGGGGTGATTCCGAAGTGGTGATGATCTTCTACTTCATCATGGGATTAGCCCTCGCGCTGGATCGGTTGACGATTGAAGAGCAGCGCAAATAAATAAATACATCCTCAGATTAAGCAGATTAGCTCAACTTAGCTAACTAGCTGATGTACTTAGCAGCTTGATGTAGTCAGTCTTGGATCTGTGAAACTAATCCGGAATTTATTTTTGCCGCAAGAATTTGTTTGGGTGGCATGAAGTCAGTACCGTTACGCAGTAGCGTCGGGTCAACGGTCGATAGCAGACAATGATGAATGGTCACGAATCGTTGACCCGACGCTACTGCGTGACGGTACTGACTTCATGCCGCGCTAACACTTTCTGGCCGCAAGCCCAAGCCGCGTTATATGTAATCCGCGAAATCTGTGGCTAGTTTTTTCTTGGGATCTCCATTGGATAAAATCTCAACAGGATTAGCGGCAATTATTCGCGGCGACATTGATCCAGTGCAAGCCGCGCGTGAAGTTGTGTGGCGAGGAAGGCAGGTCCTCAGTCACCAACGCGAACGCACCCGTATTGCTAATCGTAAAGAGTCCAACCTTCGGGATCTCCTGGATGATGAGTGTAAGCAATTATCGGCTGAGTCTCTCCTTGATTATTTTCGACAGCGAGAGTCACCCGCCTTCTTTCCGGGTTTTCAGTCGCCGCAAGCGACGGCAATTCTCCAAAGAAAACTTTTCCCCGCCGAAACTGAAGCTCTAATTCAAACTGCTAATTCGGTTGTCGATCACCGCTGGCCATTGTTGGGTTTTGGAGAAATAGACTTTGGCGAGTCGATCAACTGGCGGCGCGATCCGCTTTCCGAAAAGGTTTGGCCGCTTGATTATCATGCGGACGTTGCTCTGTTGCGTGATGACGGTTCGGATGTGCGTGTGCTTTGGGAACTGAATCGGCTCGGACACTTCATCACGCTGGGCCGGGCCCTGGCGGTGACCGGTGACGAAAAATTTGCCCAGGAGATTTGCGCGCAGCTTGGCAGTTGGCGAAATCAGAATCCCGTCGGCCAGGGCCCAAACTGGTCCTGCGCGATGGAAGTCGCGTTACGGGCGATGAATCTGCTTGCCACTCTGGTGGTGTGCCTACATTCGGCGACGCTAACGGCCGAGCAGTTAGAGCTCCTGCTTAAGATGCTGGAGGCGCATGGCTCGCACATCGAGCGGAATCTCGAGTTCTCATATCTGGGCAACAGCAACCATTACCTGACGGATATTGTTGGGCTGCTTTGGCTCGGCGTCATGTTGCCGGAGTTGAAGGCGGCGGCAAAGTGGCGGAGTTGGGCCTTGCGCGAGTTGTTGCGCGAGATGGACCGGCAGATCTTGCCGGATGGCACTGATCATGAAGGGTCAACTGGATATCATCGTTACGTGCTGGAGCTTTTCCTCTACTCGTTTCTGCTCTGTCGAGAGAACAAGTTGGAGATTGAGCGTCGGTATTGGCAAAAGTTGGCAGCAATGCTCGGGTACCTGCGAGCCTATCTTCGTCCCGACGGTCATGCGCCATTGATTGGCGACACTGACGGCGGTCAGGTGTTGCCGGTTACCGCTCGCCGCGCAGACGATCATGAATACCTGCTTGCAATGGGCGCCGCGGTGCTGGGCAATTCTGATCACGAGACACACGTTGTAGGGGCGTCCCTCCGTGGGCGCCCCTTTGGTGCGAAAGATCCTGCCCAGGGGATCTCTGCTTCGTTCCCTGAATATCGGTCTTTGAACCCAACGAGGGGCGGCCACAGAGTGCCGCCGCTACAATCTGAAGCGATGCTGTGGCTGTTAGGAGAGATGGGAGTCTCAGATTTTGACGACCTGGCCGGGAGCCGGGCAGCAATAGGTTCGAAGGGCTTCGTTGATGCTGGCGTTTACGTCATGCGGAACGATGATCTGTATCTGCTTTTCAACGCAGCTCGCAATCATCGCAGTGGTCTTGCTTCGCATCGCCATAACGATGCGTTGAGTATTGAAATCGCAATCGGCGGTGCTCCGTTTATCGTGGATCCCGGCACCTACGTCTACACTGCCGATCTCGATAAACGTCATCGATTTCGATCGACAGAGTTTCACTCGGCGGTGGCAGTCGATGGAGTTGAGCAGAACAAAGTCGATCGTTCGAGGCCATTTGCGATTGGAAATGACGCTCGGCCGCGCTTGCTTGCGTGGCAACCCGGAGCTGAGCGTGATTTCGTAAGCGCCGAGCACTTCGGCTATCGGAGACTCCGCGAGCCGGTGACGCATCGGCGCTCAATTACCTTTCACAAATCTGACCGCTGGTGGCTGATTGAGGATGATTTTGCGGGCGGCGGCACACATGAGATTGCCACGTATTTTCATTTCGACACGGGATTGGAGATCACAACTGGCGAAGGTGGGATTGTTGTTGCTGCCGATAAGAGCTCAGGGCTTCGACTGTTAGTGTGTCCGCTTAATCTAAATCTGAGTCTCGATCTGCTTGAGCAGTTCACTTCAGTTCACTATGGAGCGAAAAGTAGTTCGGTGACGGGATGCTGGAAGACGAAGAATCAAGTCCCTTTCAAACTGCGTTGGGCAATCGTCCCAGTTCTAAGTGATGAAGATCTATCGCAAAAACTATCCTTAGCCAACGCTAAGAATGAATTCACAGATGACAGACAGCGCGAAGTCAGTACCGAGAGGCGGTAGCGTCGGGTCGCCGTGGGTAAACACACAATAGTCGTAGTTGATGAATCGTCGACCCGACGCTACCGCGTTTCGGTACTGACCTTGTTTTGACTTTGGACTTTGGACATTCGACTTTGGACTAACTCTGATGTGTGGAATTTGTGGAGTCTGGGAATACGGAGCGGCGGGCGAGCGAGTGGGAATTTCGCTGGTCACTCGCATGCGTGACGAGATGACGCACCGTGGACCAGACGCCGCAGGTGAGTTGTTGTTTGACGAAGGCCGCGGTGGACTCGGCTTTCGGCGGCTTGCGATCGTCGATCTTTCAGACGCGGGCAATCAGCCCATGCGCGGTTGCCAGGACAATCTCTGGGTTGTCTTCAACGGCGAGATCTACAACCATCTTGAACTGCGAACTAAACTCGAAAAGCGCGGCCACGTTTACCACTCTCGCACCGACACCGAGTCCATTCTTCATCTTTATGAAGAGCGTGGGCTCGATTTCGTAAATGCAATTGAAGGCGACTACGCAATCGCACTGTGGGATGGCGCCCAGAACCAGCTCGTGCTTGCCCGCGATCGGATCGGGGTGAAGCCGCTCTACTACTACCATCGTGATGGCCGCTTTATTTTTGCTTCCGAGATAAAAGCAATCCTGCAACACCCCGCGGTGACCGCAGAAGTTGATGAAGAATCGCTCTATCACTACCTGACTTTTCTGACGACTCCAGCGCCGCGGACAATGTTCCGTCACATTAACAAACTCCCGGCGGGACACACGCTGGTAGTCAATCGCAATGGCGACCTTGCGATTTCGCAGTATTGGGATGCCGTACCGTCCGAGACCGGGCAGGTTTCTGAAGCCGGGCAACGCGAGCGAATTCTTGAGCTGCTGCGTTCATCAATCAGGAAACGGATGATGGCCGATGTTCCGTTTGGGGTGTTTCTTTCGGGGGGTGTCGATTCCTCTGCGAACGTCGCGTTGATGTCTGAATTCATGTCCGGGCCGGTTCGTACTTTCACCGTTGGATTCAAAGACAGTGAATATCTGAACGAGTTGGATTCAGCGCGCAGAATCGCGAAACGTTTTGCTACTGACCATCACGAGATTCTGATTGCCAGCCAGGAGATGGAGGACTTTCTGCCTGAGCTCGTGTTTCATCAGGACGAACCGATCGCTGATCCCGTTTGCGTTCCTCTTTATTACGTTTCAAAACTCGCTCGCGAAACGGGAACCATCGTGGTCCAGGTTGGTGAAGGCGCGGATGAGATCTTTGCCGGGTACGATTGGTTTGGAAAGTACCTGCGCATCAACGAGCGGTTCTGGAGACACGCAGAGAAGTTGCCTCAGTTGGTGCGTGAAACCGTCACCGCGATGGCGCTTCCGGTTATGGAAAAGACCTTCAAGAAACGGACTGCAATTGAGCTCGCGCGCCGGTTCGGCGCCGGTGAAGAACTTTTCTGGGGCGGCGCGATCGTTTACGACGAAGGGCTGAAGCAGAAGCTATTAGCGAATGAGCAGCGCGCTTCTTATGACGGCTTGTCTTCATATTCAGTCGTGCGCGAGTATTTGGAGCAGTCTGAGAAGGTTTGGCCCGGCGCTGACTTTGCTGGTCGCATGACTTATCTCGAACTAAAACTTCGCTTGCCTGAGCTGCTGCTGATGCGTGTGGACAAGATCACCATGGCAACCTCGGTGGAAGCTCGTGTTCCGTTCCTCGATCATCATCTGGTTGAGTATGCGTTGAGCATTTCCCGCGATCGGAAAATCTCTGGCGGCAGCGGCAAGCATGTTCTGAAACAGGCGCTCGAACAGGTTTTGCCCCATGATGTTCTCTATCGGCCCAAGCGCGGATTTGGCGCGCCGATTCGTGAGTGGTTTGGTGGCGCGACAGGTGAGCTGCTCGACAGTCGCTTGATGAATTCGTCGTTGAGGCGTCGCAACTTCTTTGACTACTCGTTTATCGCGCGGCTGGTGGATGAGCACCGGCGCGGCTCACGCGATTGGAGTTTTCATCTGTGGTGTTTGCTGAATTTGAGTCTGTGGTATGAGCGCTGGATCGAGAAGTAATTCTGCCCAAGCTGGAAGTAGCCGCGGATTAACGCGGATGACACAGATCTGAAAGGCAAGAAGATAAGCGCATTGTCTGATCTGCCTTATCGGCGTCATCAGCGGCTTATGTTTTCCCTTCGTGCCAAATGCGAATACACGAGGCGAGTCCGTGACCAAGCGATCGCGGTTGCCACAGCGGCAGCAAGGAGTGAAGGCTGGTAATGTCGGCTTGCCAGTTTTTCGGATCGCCCTGGCGAGCTTCTCCGCGCACTGCCAGCTGCTTTTCAGGAGCGACCAGGTCGCGAATTTG
>JANNON010000410.1:0-9588 GCA_031399105.1 Blastocatellia bacterium
TAGGGGCGTCCCTCCGTGGGCGCCCCTTTTTCGGTACGCGTTCTGTAATGCAACGAAGGGCGATCCCCGTGGGGAAGCCCTCTTCGGTACGGCAGTTCGCAATGCAATGAGGGGCACCCACAGAGGGACGCCCCTACTATCTAGTCCGCTACTTTGGTCCCACATTCTGTGCAGAACTTTGCGCCGGCTTTTAGCTCCGCTTTGCAATTCGCACATTCATTCTCTTGCTTACTGCCGCACTCGGTACAAAACTTCGCACCGTCCTTTAGGTCTGCTCCACACTTCACACACGGAATGGTCGCAGCCTCCATTTTCGCGCCGCAGTCGTTGCAAAACTTCACGCCCGCTCCATTTGCCGCACCGCACTTGGGACACTTAGCTCCACTCGGTGTGGTTCCCTGTGGCTGATTCATCGCGTTGGTCATGGCCCCTGCCATCGCATTCCCAATCGCGAAGCCGGCGCCGAGACCCGCGCCGGTTCCGGCCCCACCAGATGGATTATTCGCTGCATCGCGCATGGCGTCCGCCGCCTGGAACTGAGCGTAGCGTCCGGCATCTCCGATCACACCCATCGATGTTCTGCGGTCCATCGCCGCTTCGACTTCAGGTGGCAGCGAGATGTTTTCAATCAAGAACTTCGTGAGTTCCAAACCAAAACCCTTGAAATCGTCGCTCAGCTTAGTACGCACGAACTTGCTCAGCTCATCGTAATTTGAGGCGAGATCCAGCGCGGCAATTTTCGACTCACCCAGCGCGTCCGTCAGACCACTCACCAGGGTTCGTTTGAGCTGACCTTCGATGTCCTCAGTTACAAAGTGGGCGTTTGTTCCGACGACCTCTTTGATCAGCGCACTCGGATCAACTGCCCTGATCGAATAAATGCCGAAGGCTCGCAAGCGCACCATGCCAAAATCAGCATCACGCATCATCACCGGATTCGACGTTCCCCACTTCAGATCCGTGAATTGCTTTGTGCTGACAAAATAGACTTCGGCTTTGAACGGAGAGTTAAAGCCGTACTTCCATGCACCGAGCTTCGAAAGGATCGGGGTGTTGCCGCCGTCAATGGTGTAAAGCCCGGGAGAGAAAACATCCGCAATCTGTCCCTGAAAAACGAAAACTGCCGCCTGCGACTCACGCACGGTTAATTGCGCACCGTTCTTTATTTCCTGACCTTGCACAGGAAAACGGTAAAGCAGCGTATTCCTCGAGTCGTCGAGCCACTCAATTACTTCAATAAACTGCGAGCGGATGGCGTCCATGATTCCCATAGCGTTTTCTCCTTACGGACAATTAGTCATCGCTGAGGACTGTCACTCAGCTCCTAGAATATTGCACAAAATGAGTCAGGCGAGAAAGGCAAGAAATGAATTGCTGTGGCTAGCTGGCGCACCGCTCTTGCCTCACTCCACGCCTGCAACACCGCAAATAGATTAAGAGCGCCGCAAGACCGCCCACGATATCAATCAGGATATCGATGATGGATCCGGTGCGGTTTGGAACAAAGCTCTGATGATACTCGTCGAGGAAAGCATAACTGCATACCAAAAGCAGGGACCAACCGAACCAATGCGTGCGCAGCCTTTCGGCGGATGAGCTTACGAAAGCCCGCGCTCCCAGGAAGCCAAGCAAACCATACTCGACAAAATGCGCGGTCTTGCGGACGCATACGTGGATCAATACAAGAGTTTCAGCGCTGGTCTCCGGGAACAACCAAAGCACCAGCGGCCGCACGAATAAAGATGTGTTATCGGCAGAGAACTCGCCCGTGGAAGCGAACGAGATGAACGCCATCCACAGTAGCAATGGTCCATAGCGCACTATCCTGCCGCGAAGGGAACGACTAGCTCGCCCCTGCTTGGCCACGCGCGTGGTGCTCATGGTTTGGAGACTTTCTTCGAGGGATAGAGACGCTGAAATGACTATGTCAGGCCAGCGTTATTGCGCAGCAGCACCAGACACAACTTCGATGATTTCGTTAGTGATTGCTGCCTGGCGTACGCGGTTCATATTCAGCGTGAGTGAGTCGATTAGCTCGCGGGCGTTTTTGGAAGCCGAGTCCATCGCGGTCATTCTCGCGCCTTGTTCAGAAGCGACCGATTCGAGTAAAGCGCGGAAAATCTGCGTCTCAACCAAACGGGGCAGAAGCCGGCTGAAGATCTCGGACGGCGGTTGTTCGTAGATGTAGTCCACGAGACTGGTGGGTTGAGCAGGTGACGAAGGATCAGTGGATTTAGTTTTGGAAACGGGGAGCAATTGCTCGACGACTACGCGCTGTTGCAGTACAGACTTGAACTCGTTGTAGATAACAAACGCCTTATCAAGACCTTCGTCTTCAGTAAAACGCTTGATGACATCGCTCGCAATCTCGAGAGCCTCGGAATACTCCACACGGCCCTTGCCCGTCAATCCGATGTATTCCCCAACCAAGGTCGCACCGGTTCGTCGGAAAGAATCTCTGCCCTTCCGGCCCACGGCGATGATCTCAATCTGCTTGCCGGCGTGTTCTCGGATGAAAGATTGAGCGGCCTTAAGCAAGTTGGTGTTGAAGGCGCCGCACAGACCCTTATCGGCCGTAACGACGACCAGCAAGTAACGCTCATCAGCTCGCGGATCGAGCAGTGGGTGGCGAAAGCTTTCGTCCGTCCGACTTGCCAACTCTCCCAGGACTTCCATCATCTTCGTAGCAAAAGGGCGTGCGGTAACGACGCGTTCCTGAGCACGCTTCAACTTCGCTGCCGACACCATCTTCATAGCTTTGGTGATCTGCTGCGTGTTCTTAACCGATTTTAAGCGGCGACGGATGTCTAAGAGATTCGGCATTTTCGATCTTCAGTGCTATGCGCCGGCGCCCGCGGGTTGGCCGGAAGCTGCTGCCGACAAAGACGCGCTCGTAGCGTTGGACTTCTCTTCCCACATGTACTTGAAGTCTGTTAGGACCTGATTGAGATCGGCAGTGATCTCTTCGGTCAAACTTTTCTTCTCCCTGATGCTCTGCAAGAGACCGGGATGCGAGTTTTCGACAAAGCGAAGCAACTCAGCTTCAAAGGCTCTCACTTGTTCGACGGGAATATCATCCGTGTAACCGTTACTGGCTGCCCAAATGACGAGCACCTGGTTTTCAACATTCATCGGCTGATACTGCGGTTGCTTCAGGATCTCAACCAGACGTTGTCCGCGCGCGAGTTGCGCTTGCGTCGCCTTGTCCAGGTCCGAACCGAATTGCGCGAATGCTTGCAACTCACGAAATTGGGCCAACTCAATGCGCAACGTTCCTGCCACCTGTTTCATAGCTTTGATCTGAGCAGAACCACCGACGCGGGAAACACTATTGCCGACGTTGATGGCGGGACGGATGCCGCTATTGAACAAATCAGCTTCAAGGAAAATCTGGCCATCCGTAATTGAGATCACGTTGGTCGGAATGTATGCGGAAATATCGCCCGCCTGAGTTTCGATGATTGGCAAGCTCGTCAGTGAGCCACCACCCTTCAGGTCAGAGAGTTTTGCCGCACGCTCCAACAGACGAGAGTGGAGATAGAAAACGTCGCCAGGATACGCTTCGCGACCCGGAGGCCTGCGCAGCAACAGTGAAATCTCACGATACGCCGCAGCCTGCTTTGAAAGATCGTCATAGATGGTCAAGGCGTGACGTCCGTTGTCGCGGAAGTACTCACCCATCGCAGCGCCGGAGTACGGAGCCAGAAACTGCATCGCGGCGGGATCGGCAGCTGTTGCCTTAACCACGATCGTGTACTCCATCGCGCCGAAATCCTGTAGCGTCTTCACGACCTGGGCCACGGTCGAAGCTTTCTGACCGATGGCCACGTAAATACAAATTACGTCTTTGCCTTTTTGATTGATGATCGTGTCGACGGCAACTGCAGTCTTTCCTGTCTGGCGGTCTCCAATGATCAGCTCACGCTGCCCGCGACCGATCGGAACCATCGAGTCGATGGCCTTCAAACCCGTTTGCAGCGGTTCCTTAACAGGCTGTCGATCGACGACGCCGGGAGCGATGCGCTCAATTGGATAGAAGCTGTCAGTTGCGATTGGACCATGATCGTCAATGCCGTTGCCCAGAGCGTCTACAACCCTGCCGATCAATGCATCGCCAACCGGAACCTGCATGATGCGGCCGGTTCGCTTGACCACGTCGCCCTCTTTGATCTTTTGAAACTCACCAAAGAGCACCGCGCCGACCTTCTCTTCTTCAAGGTTCAGCGCGAGGCCACTAACCTCATGGGGAAACTCGAGCAACTCGCCGGCCATTACTTTCTCAAGTCCGTGAATTTCGGCAATGCCATCACCAACCTTGATCACTGTCCCTATTTCGGTAACAGTAACGCCGGTTTCGAAGTTCTCGATCTGCTTCCGAATGATGTCGTTGATTTCATTTGCTCTGATGTGTTGCATAAAAATCCTCTGCGGAGCTGCTTAACCCGCCAAGCGTTTTCCGAGTTCCTCAAGCTGATTCTTGATCGAGCCGTCATAAACGGTCGATCCAATTCTCGTTACGATGCCTCCAATTAGGGCTTCATCGGTGGCGAAATTGACTCTTACTCTTTTGCCGGTCAGTTGCTGTAGCTGTTGCTCGATAGCTGCTTTGATTGTTTCCGACACGGGATGCGCCGAAGTGACTGCGGCACCAACGACGCCTGCTCTTTCATCAAGCATGAGCGCAAATCTGCGATTGATCTCCGCGAGATCCGACAGTCTTTGGTTCCTTAAAAGTACCTGGAGAAAGTTGGCGGTGGTGGGTCGAACACTCGTGCGAGCAATCAGATCCTTTAGAACTTTCTGCTTTTGATCGTAAGGGATGGTTGGGTTCTGAATTACTTCCTGAAGAAGAGCGCTGGAATTGATCAGCGACTCCCACTCAATTAATTCATCCCGAACCTCAATAGCTTCGCCCTGGGAGAGAACCACGTCTGTTAACGCAGTAGCGTATCTTCGAGCAACGGCCTGCGAACTCAATTCGTGCGTCCTCCCAATCCCTCAACTCTAAGTCGAATAAGCCGTTCCTCGTCGTCTGGTTTAATCTCTCGGCGAATCAGCTCCTCAGCGAGTTGAATGCTTTGCTTCGACGCGAACTGGCGAAGCTCGGTAACCGCAGCTTTTCCCGCACCCTCAATTTCTCGACGTGCGGACTCTCGCAGTTTGGCCAATTCCGATTCGGTGGCTTGGTTGATTCGCTCGCGCTCGGCTTCCGCTTCGCTTTTTGATCTTTGGCGGATTGCTTCGACTTCGGCGTCGAGACCGCTCAGGCGGGCTTCAACCTCGGCCAGTTGCTTGAGCGCGTCATCTCTTTCCTCGCGGGCTCGGATCAGTTCCGCTTTAATCGATTCTCGACGCGTTCGCAATCCCTCACTTATCTTGCGTCCGAAGACCCGATGTAAAATCAACGCCGCCGCAATGAACAAGGCCAGGTTAAAAAACTTCCAGAGCTCGAACCCTGGATAGTTCCACCATTGGATATCGCCTTCGGAGGCCAGCAGAAAGAATCCGGAAAGGTACATTCTAATAGTCTGTTTCAGCCAACAGATACTGGGCGTCCCAATATTTGAGTTGCGATTTCGGCGCCCAGCATCCGTGCTTCGCGCTCGAGATCCTGTCGCACACGTTGCGACTCCTGAGCGATCTCCTGTTTTTCACCGACTAATAAGGAACTAATCTCGGCTCGTAATTCTCGAAGCTGGAGCTCGCGCTCGCGCAAGCTCTTGAGTCGCTCCTGCTCCATCATGCTGTAACCATGGGCCCGAGCCTCCCGCAACTGCGCCTCATGCTGCTGCAACTTCAGTTTGACGTTCGCAATGGTCTGCTCCGCTTCGCTAAGGCGACCCCGAGTCGTCGCATCTCGGTCAGCCAGAATTTTGTTAATAGGCTTAAAGAGAGTGGCGTTAAGGATCGCTACCATGATCAGGATAAGCAAGACATGGACGAGCAACGTCCCATCAGGAACGAGTTGGATGGAGGATTCCGCAAAGGCCAGAAAGAATGTCATATTAAGAGGAGATCTCTACCCACCGGGTCAAATATTAACTATGTGAAAAGCGTGCGACTCTAGCATGCCGCCCGAAAAAGGGTCAAGCGAGTCTCGCACAGTCGTTTACAGGATCATTGCCGGGATCCTGATCCTCGTCTTTGACCGCTTTTAGATGCACAATGTACAACGAGAACCTGGTTTCTCAGACTTGCGAAGGCTGCATCAACGTGTCGTAGATCCGATTGAGCTCCTGATTGTCGAAAAATTCAATTTCAATCTTTCCCCTTAAAGTCTCAGCATGCTGAACAATTCGCACCTTCGTCCCAAACCTGCGCCGTAATTTGTTCTCGGCGGCCTGAATATTGGTGTCGTAGTTCAAGGCTTTCTTAGCCGGTTTTACAACATCCCCTCTCTCAACAAGTTTCTTTACCAATCGCTCGGTGTCACGAACCGAGAGACGCTGACTAACGATACGCTGCGCCAAACGCTTCTGCTGCTCCTGGCTATCCAACCCCAAAAGAGTGCGGGCATGCCCGGTCGAGAGCTTCCCTTCCTGCACCATCACCTGCAAATCTTTGGGTAACCGAAGGAGTCGCAAGTAATTTGTAATATAGGACCGATCTCTACCAACCCGAGTAGCCAGAACCTCCTGAGTCATACCAACCGTATCTATCAACTTACGGTAGGCCAGGGCCTCCTCGATTGCATTCAACTCCTCTCGTTGAATGTTCTCGATAAGAGCCAATTCAAGCAAATTATCATCAGGGACCTCTCGAACCACCGCCGGAACCTGAGTCAGCCCAGCCAGAGACGAAGCACGCAAGCGGCGCTCGCCGGCGATTAGCTCGTAGCGCGAGCCCTTCTTCCGAAGCAGCAACGGCTGCACCACACCGTTTGAGGTGATTGATTGCGCGAGCTCATGAAGCCTGGCGTCATCAAAGTAGACGCGAGGCTGCATCGGATTCGGATCGATGAGAGCGATATCGACGAGACTGGATTCTTCAGGAGAGGCTGGCTGCTCAGCCGACAGCAGTGCGCTCAATCCCCGGCCCAAGGCCTTGCGAGTCATTTGCGAGTATCTCCTTAGCTAGTTGAAAGTAGGCCTCAGCGCCTTTCGAGTGAACGTCATACAGAATAACGGGCTTCCCATAACTCGGAGCTTCGGCAAGTCTCACATTTCGAGGTATTACCGTCTTGAATACGAGGTCGCCGTAGTATTGCCGGAGATCTGCTGCAACCGCAGAAGACAACCTGGTCCGTTCGTCAAACATAGTGAGGAGAAGTCCCTCTGTAACCAGGTCGGGATTATGCAGCGTCCGGATGCGAGCCAAAGTATCGAAAAGCTCTGTGACTCCTTCCAACGCGTAATACTCGCACTGGATCGGGACAAGTAGCGACTCAGCCGCTACCAGACAGTTGAGAGTGAGAAAACCTAGAGACGGCGGACAATCCAGAATCACAAACTCGTAACTATCAAGGAGCGGAGCGATGGCGCGTTTCAAACGAAACTCGCGATTCTCGATCTCAACCAACTCAACCTCCGCACCAGCCAGGTCCTTGTTCGCCGGAACCACTCTCAAAGCAGGAATCGCAGTCTCCAAAACAGCGCTTGCCAACGGCTCGTCCAGCACCATTGAGTGGTACAGGCTCTGCCGAAAGCTCCCTCGCTCAACCCCAACGCCAGAAGTGGCATTTCCCTGGGGATCCGCGTCCACCAACAGCACGGGCATCTCCGCAGTGGCGAGCACGGCGGCAAGGTTCACGGCCGTGGTCGTCTTGCCGACACCGCCTTTTTGGTTCGCAACAGCGATTATTCTAGCCATTTAACACCGGGAACAGACACTAAAAAGACGCGCCTAAACTAGCACACGTCGCAAAAAACTCATAAACAGCCGCTGTAAAATCCTTCCTGAGGCGACGGGACACGTGAAACCTCAGAACCGCAGGTAAAGGCTGTCTGAGCGGATGGCGCTCAGCGGGACACGTGAAACATCAGTTAGCAGCTCGGGGCCATCAATCTCACGAGTAGGGTTGAGAGGGCGGCCGGCGTGAGACCGGGAATTCGCTTCACCTCGCCGAAGGTCTGGGGGCGGGCTCGCTCCAGGCGATCGCACATCTCATGGGAAAGCCCGGACAGACCTCGGTAATCAAAGCCCTTCGGGAGCTTCAGACTGTCGTGCTGGTTAAGGCGCGTAGATACCGCTCGTTGGTTTTTGAGATAGCCCGAGTAGAGCGAATCGGCTAACGCTGATTCCAGCTCTTCACGCCGGGTAGTCTGAATAAGTTCCGCCGGCAACAGAGACCGAATCATATCCATGGTGACCCCAGCTCGTTTGGATAACTGTTCCAATGTCACCGAATCGCCGAGCTCGCCCTCAACCAAGGCTGCCAACGCTGAATGCTCCTTGTCGTTCTTCTTGATCCTTCTCTCATGAAGGGCGTGGCTTAAGGCTGCAATCCGATCTCGGCGCGAGTTAAATCGCTCCCAGTCCCTGTCCCCAACAAGGCCCAGCGCACGACCGAGCGGTTGCAGCCGCTCATCTGCATTGTCATGCCTAAGCGCCAGCCGGTTCTCAGCTCTCGAGGTAAATATCCGATACGGTTCATCAACTCCGTGTGTTATCAGGTCGCTTATCAGTACGCCGATATAGGACTTTTCGCGTAAAAGCCGGAACTCACCCGATGAAGCCACAAAACGAGCGGCATTTATGCCGGCAACCAGGCCCTGGCACGCTGCCTCCTCATATCCCGTGGTTCCGTTTATCTGCCCCGCGTGAAAAAGTCCCTCGAGTCGCTGAGTTTGCAGATCAGGGCCTAGTTCTCTCGGATCAACAAAATCGTACTCAATGGCGTAGCCGGGTCTGATTATCTTCGCCTCGGACATTCCCGGGATCATTCTGATCAAGTCCTGTTGGAGTTCAGCGGGTAGGGAGGTGGAGAACCCGTTTAAATAGACTTCATTAGTGTCGTGCCCCTCAGGTTCAAGGAAGAGTTGATGACGGCTCTTCTCACTGAACTTTACGACCTTGTCCTCAATAGATGGGCAATAGCGAGGACCTACACCTTTAATCTTCCCAGAATACAACGGTGATTCAGTCAGGTTCCTTCGAATTGCCTCGTGCACTTCCTCCGTGGTGTAGCCAACGAAACAATTGAGTTGGCGCTGATCTATCGAATCTGTCGCAAACGAGAACGCGACCGGATTCTCATCGGGCGGTTGCGGCTGGAAAGCATCCCAGTCAATGGTCCGGCCATCAAGTCGCGGCGGAGTTCCCGTCTTAAGGCGACCAACACGAAAACCTAATCGTCTGAGCGACTCAGCAAGTTCGATTGACGCGGGTTCGCCGGCGCGTCCAGCTTCATAGGTGCGGCGGCCGGTGTGTATCAGCCCGTTTAGAAAAGTCCCTGCGGCGATGACTACGGCTCGGGCGGCGAATCGCCTCCCGTCCTGCATCTCGACGCCCTCAATCTTCTGTTCATTAACGAGGAGGTCAACCACCATCCCCTGGCGCAAGTGAAGATTAGGGGTCGCTTCGAGAGTGGCACGCATCTCTTTGCGATACAGCGCTCGATCTGCCTGAGCGCGCGGCGACTGGACGGCG
>JANNON010000441.1:0-4097 GCA_031399105.1 Blastocatellia bacterium
CGCCAAGCTCGGTGGTGACGATCTTCTCTACTTGCTCAAACTCGATCGGCTCAACCTGATCTTGCAGCCGCTCAAGCGCCTCGAGGTAGGGCGGCGGTAACAAGTCGGCACGAGTTGATAAAAGCTGGCCCAGCTTGATAAACGTCGGCCCGAGCTTCTCGAGATCAGCCGCCAATTCTTCGGCTTCAGGAGCGACTTCCTGAAGCTCTGATTCTTTGAAGTCGAGATGCTCCAGCAAACCAGCCTGTTTGATTAAGTCAGACCGCCCATACTTGGCGAGCAGTAACGCGATATCTTTGTACCGTTTAAGGTGCTCGGTTTTGAGTGAGACCATTCGTTTCCCCCATACAAATTTACGCACCCGCCTCAGTTGAGACGGGTGCGTTGTTTGTAGGCCCACTTGGTGTCAGGCTCGCGACAGAAGTTTTACGGAACCATCACGCGATGGCCCAGCACAGATCAAAGTCGCCTCACGGAGCTGAGTAAGACGAAAGCGGTTGCGACTGCAAACCGAATACGCTCGGATTCTCGCCGACGATCGCGGCTGCAAAGAACTGCGGCACGTAATACACGCTCTCTGCTTGAAAAGTCGGATCCAGCTTGCTGCTCGCTGCTGTTAACGCGCAAATGCTGCAGCTACGGTTCTGATCGGTCAGGACTGAAGCAAGATCTGCGGTAACGTTTTTTCCACCTCGATTGTATGCAAGCAGGGCCAGCGTTTCTTTCATTGGATCGCTCGCGAACAATTCGAGACTATCGGCAATGTAGCGCGCTGCTGCGTCGGCGGATTTTTCGACATTCAGAAGTTCCTCGGGCGTTAGACCATAACGCTTTCCCGTTTGCGGCACGAACTGAAAGAGGCCCAGCGCCCCGACCATGTTTGGGGTCCGAATGTTGACGAACGCTGACTCAATCATAGGAATGTAAAGGCCAAACAAGGGCGAGAGGTTATGCGCCTTGAAGGCCGCAATCAAAGTGGGTGCATGTTGCTGACCGCGCTTGAATATGAATCGCACGTCGCCCTTGGACAACCTATCGTCTCTGTTGTTTCCTACTCGGCGCGCATACGAGTCCACTGCCCTTTGCATAACGATAGTGAATTCAGGCGTGAAGTCATACTCTCTACCGGAAATTTCCCGAGCAATTCGGCGCGATTGCTCATTCACAAAAGCGTTTTGGTCTGCTTCCGACATCTGCTGATAAGTTTTTGCTTGCCCTAGTGCGACTTGCCCCAAAAAGACTACGAGTATCACGGCAACAAGTGCAGAAAAACTGCGGTTGGTTCTCTTCATTGTCGTTCTCCTTACGTTATAGATTGCCTGAAAAATACAGCTTCCTACCTTGTTAAGCGAGAAGCGGGCACAGACCTGTTCATTCTCGCCAAAACTTTTCCTGTCGCGCTCTTGTAAGTCAGTGACCATTTTGTTTGGTGATAGAATCCAGTCGCTAATCAACCACTTTGCGATGACAACAACTGGCGAAACCGAAGCAGTCGATCAGGTAACAGAGTTGCTACTCGAATGGCGGCAAGGGAACGACTCTGCTCTTCAGAGACTGACTCCCTTGGTCTATGACGAGATTCGTCGGATCGCCCACAGATTCATGCAACGCGAGCGGGATGGCCACACGCTGCAAACAACCGCGCTGGTAAACGAAGCCTATCTAAGACTGTTGGGCCAACAGCAAGTTGATTGGAACAGCCGCGCTCACTTCTTTGGAGTGACTGCTCAAGTAATGCGCCACGTTCTGGTGGACCATGCGCGCCGGCGGCACTACCTGAAGCGAGGCGGAGATGCCGAAAGAGTTCCGCTCGAAGACGTCAGGTTGATGACGAACGAACGAGCCGGCGAACTTATCGCTCTCGATGAAGCACTGGACCAATTGGCCAAATTGGATCCGCGAAAGGCACGCGTGATTGAACTACGCTATTTTGGAGGCTTGAGTCTGGAAGAGACCGCGACGATTCTTGAGGTGTCAGTCATGACTGTCAGACGAGATTGGCGCGCGGCAAAAGCCTGGCTTTATGACGCCGTACGAGGTGAATAGATTGCTCCTATGACTCCGGAACGTTGGCAACAAGTTGAAGCAGTGTTACAGGAAGCGCTTGATCGTCCATTGCACGAGCGTGAGCGTTTCCTGAATCAAGCTTGCCTCAACGACGCTGAACTAAAACATGAAGCCACGACACTAATAAGCGCCTACGACCGAGCTGGTGACTTTATTGAGGAGTCGGCACTCTTTCAGGATGCGGAAGTGCTCATGAACGATCTGCCCGACCTGAATATCGGCCGAAGGATTGGTTCATATCAGTTGCTGGAGCGATTGGGAGCCGGTGGGATGGGGCAAGTTTATCTCGCTGAGGACACACGGCTTTCTCGGCTAGTCGCTTTGAAGATTCTTCCGGATTCTTTCGTTGCCGACGATGCGCGACTGCGCCGCTTTCAAGCCGAAGCACGCGCGGTCTCGGCGTTGAATCATCCCAACATCTTAACGATTCACGAGATAGGACATGAGGATAGCAAAGACCGCGATACTCACTTCATCGCCACGGAGTTTATCGATGGGCCAACAATTCGTGAGCTGATTAATCAAGCGTGTCTGACTCTAGAAGAGATCCTCGATGTGAGCATTCAAGTTGGTTCCGGTCTCATTGCTGCCCACGCCGCAGGCATCATTCATCGTGACATAAAGCCGGAGAACATCATGCGGCGGCGCGACGGCTTGGTGAAAGTGCTCGACTTCGGCATTGCAAAGTCGATGGAATCAAGCGCTTCTGAAGAGATCCGTGCGCACACCGAAGCGGGAGTCGTCTTAGGCACGGTTGGTTACATGTCTCCGGAGCAAGCCCGCGGTTTCAAGGTTGATGAGCGCACTGATATCTGGAGTTTAGGCGTAGTGCTTTACGAGATGCTGTCGGGACGTGGCCCCTTCCGCGGCGCGACCCGTATGGACACGCTTGTGTGCATACTCGAACGAGATGCTGAACCATTGTTCAACGGCGATTCGGCGGAGACGAATCACTTGCAAGAGATCATCAACCGCAGTCTAGACAAGAATCTCGACCGTCGCTATCAGACTGTTGATGAGATGTTGGCAGATTTGAAGAGCGTCAAGAGCAAACTCGTCTTCGCGACACCGGAGACGAATCAGCCCTTCGCTCATCTCCTTGCTCGTACTACTAAAGATGAAAAGACGTTTCGCGCAGGAACCCGCAGTTGGCAGAAACTAGCAATTGTAACCGCGGTCCTGCTGCTGACAGCGCTCGTCGCAACTCTCTATTTGAAGAGAAATAGAGGAACGATTGGCGGATACGCAGTGGCAACAGCAAACTCAAAACTGTACAAAAATATGAGTGAGACTGAGCGTCTCGAGTTCGTAGCAGAACAGGAGCAACGCATTTCAGCGATGATGGGAGACCGCGCCGTCAAACTCAACAACGAAGCCGTGGAGGCGATCAAAGCCAGGGTGGATCGTTACGCGTCGCGCACCGAGCTTAATTCACAAGCAACAGGCGGCGACAGCCTAAACGAAATCTATCAGCGCGCCGTTCCTTTCATCCCGCTGATCGCCCGTTCATTTGAAGCGAGGAGAGTTCCGGTGACGATCGGGATTTACCTGCCAATGATTGAATCAGCATATCGGACCTGCCATGAGAGTCCATTTGGTGCAAAGGGCCTCTACCAATTTCTGCCGCAGACCGCGAGGCACTACGGAGTCGGGATTGACGAGATGTGTGACGCTGAGAAGATGACACCGGCGGCGGCTCATTACATTGCGGACCGCATGGCAGAGCTTGGCGAAGACGCACAAAGCATGACGCTGGTCCTCTTGAGTTACAACCGGGGGGAAGGGTGGGTGCGCGATACGTTACGTGAGTTACGAGGCACGCCTGATTTCGAGCGAAATTTCTGGACCCTATTCGCACATCGAGACAAACTCGACGAGAGTTTTCGTAAGGAGAGTGCGGGGTATGTTCCGACGTTCTTCGCAGCGGCGATCATCGGCGAGAATCCACGAAACTTTGAATTAACCACCCCGCCGCTATCGAGTCTCGCCAAATAAAACATTGTAGGGGCGTCCCTCCGTGGGCGCCCCTT
>JANNON010000488.1:0-9248 GCA_031399105.1 Blastocatellia bacterium
TCCGTCGCCAGCACTTCATCGCTGGTTCCCTTCACGATCGCTCCCACGGAGTTGGTTCGGCCTGAGGCCCAAACGACCTCACCTTGCGCATCGAGCACTTCCAGCGCGATGAAAGCGCGTCGAAAGGCTACCCCGGAAGGAAGACTATGGCCGGCGAGATTCTCCACGCGTATCGTGGTTTCGAGATAGTCATCGGTACGACTGAGCTCCGTCACCTCGATCTTCGCTGTTTCATTTCGCGCGAGCTTGTCGGCCTCGCTGAGCGCGGTCGATAGACCAAGAGCGCCCTCACCGTACATATAGTCCGCAGTACGAATCCCGAGGATGTTGGGAAACTGTTGGAACATCATTAATCCAAACTCGTTGATGCCGACGAGCGTGTGACGGGAATAGTCATCGCGAACGCGCAATGTGATCTCTTTGTCAGGCGCGCGAAAGTCGGTGTAGGGATAGTTATTGTCTTCGATATTTGCGATGCGAAAGACGAGCTTCTTGTCCATGAACGTCTTCGGCATGTGACAGTCCTGGCAGGTACGAACTGTCTTCGCATCGAAGGGTTCGCGTTCGTTCTGGTAAATGCTATTGAGCCATTCCGGATAGGTTGTCTGTTCATGAAACTCTTTGGACTTGCCGGATTTGTCACGAACTGGATTTCCCTTTTCATCGAAGACCGGAAGCACAACCGTGTGGCAGCTTCCGCATAAGGACGACGATTTTACTTGAGCAGCATGACGCGGAGTCACGTTGAGTGCCTGCTTCATCGGCAAGGTAGCTACTTCCTCGTAAGGTCCGTTAACTACATCGGCTGGATCGAGATTGAACTGGCCAGTAAAGGTTTCGGGTTTCCCCAATCCCTCTTTACCTATCCGGTGACACGCCGCGCATGAGACTCCGTCGCGAGCGAGGGCTCCATACTTGCCGTCAGCATCCTCAGGTCTGGCGTAGACCATGCCGTGTTTGAAAGGCTGGTTGCTATCAAGTTGCAACTGACGCTGGCCCATCACTCCATGACACCGGTAACACGTGTTATCAAGGTACTCAGCTTTTGACGGATACAGCGTCTTTTCAGATTCGAGCTGCGCATGAAAAATGGGATCGCGTCCCGACAACCCCATCATTGATGCTCGCCATTCGGTGTAGGGCGAAAGATTCGCGGGCTGGTTCTTTCCTTCAAATACGAAAGCCATGTTCTCCCTTGAAGCGGAGTGACAGCCGAGGCACTGGCTCGAAGTCAGAAAGCCTTGCGTGCCTGACGCGTCGGGCGTGACATGATCCAACGACTCGCCAGGAAACCGCTTTACGTCCTTCTCCTGAATCACCGGCCCTTTCAAGAGTTTCAAAAAGTCCAGGTCAGGAGTTTTTCGCGCCAGCGGAAACGGTCCGCCTATGATCTGCTTGATACTGGCGACCTGTTCATGAAAGTCCTTGGTTGGTGGAGGCAGCGGCGCCATCGTTGGCTGCTGTATCAAGAATGAAATCGGATCGCCTTCAACGTTCTTGAGAGTAATGAAAGTCGACTCCTTCTCGGCCGAAGCGTGACAACGCAAGCAGTAAAGACCGAAGCCCGAGTCCGGATAGTCGATCTCCGGATTCTGTGGCGCATAACCGGGCGCATGGTATGACCAGAACCAGCCATCGTAAGAACCCTTCTTGTCCTTAACCATTGCGGTCCAACCATTCAGCTTTGCTCCCTCTTTGGCGGGTGACGGAAACATCTCCTTCACGATAACAGCGCCGTCAGGGATTTCACCCTGCCGGTTCTTGTGCTTCATCCAGTCCCAAACTTCTGGCGAATAGAAAATTTTTACCGCGCTATGAGTGCCGAGCGATTTGCCGTTGACGAACGGACCGCTATTCCGAATCTGGTTGTCAGCCACCCAATCTTTGTAGCAGCGGTTTTCAAGGAAGGCATAAAGAAGCTTTTCAAACTTGTCCACGCCAATCGCGCTGGGATTAGGAAGTGGAAAAGAACCGCAGAGGTTGGCGGCGGCAGGCGTCTGGCTGGGTTTAGTCTCGCGTCCGCCTCTGACAACCACTGCGACAACACCTGAACATAATGTGACGAGCAAAAGCCGGAGAAGGATCTTAGACATCATGATTTTTCTAAGCTAGCTCTCTTTCGTCGCAAACATCGATTGTGCACCTCTTGAGAGGCCCATGTTCGCGTCACCTTGTCTGAGAGCAGCAGTCAGAGATTATACCGATCAACGCGATTGGGATTTGTCCTTGCTGGTGATTCGAGTGTAGACCGACCGCACCTCGACATTTCACAGATCAATTCTTGAATGCAGTTCTTCGTCCGTCTGATCCAATGCATTACACTACTTCATCTCGTTGATATGGCTCATCAGCTCTCCAGCCATTGATGACTTCACCTGCTTGAGCTGTTCATATTGAACCAGCGCCGCCTTTTTGTTACCGCTCGCAACGTGGACGAACCCAATGTCATAGGCCTGTTGGCCTGGATCTTCTGTACTCGAAGGCTTGAGCTCTTGAAAGCAGCGAATGGCTTGGGGATAGTTACGTCGCAAGCGCTCAATTCGACAACTATAGAGCCCCTTTCCGAATGTGTCTTCAGGCTTCAGAAGAGCCATCGCTTGCTGATAATACTTGATTGCCTCGTCGTTCTTTTGTTGGATCTCGTGAATCTTCGCCAATTCCTTGTGGGCCCAGAATTCTTTCGGGGCGAATTCAAATACTCTCTTGAGAAGTTTGATAGCCTCGGCATAATTCTTCTGGCTCTTGTAGATACTAATCAATCCAAAGTATGCATCCTGATACTTGTCGTCGGAGCGGATGGCCTCCAACAAGTATTTGATGGCTTCAGCATCGTTTCCAGTGTCGCGATACACCGAACCCAATTCCCAATGTGCGCGCGCAAGGTTTGGATCTAGCCTGATCGCGTCTCTTAAATACTTGATTGCTGCGTCATTATTCTTCTTAACGGAATAATACAAATCTCCAATCTGAAGATAGATGGAAGCATCTTTCGGATTGTACTTCGCGGCCAGTTCATAATTTGCTATTGCTTCATCAGCGTGTGCTCCGCCTTTATAGAACTTATAGACCTGGCCTAACAGAAAGTAGGCAGGTCCGAATCCCTGATTCATTTCGATTGCCTTGTTCAGCAGTTTGATCGCCTCTTCGAAATCGGATTCACTGTTATTTTGGAGTGCCTTCTTAAAGTAAGTTACGGCTAGCATCCAATGCGACGAGGCGTTTGGCTCTTGGCCCATTGCTTCTTTTTTCAAGCGGATGGCCTCATCAAACTCCCCTCTACTTTGATATACCTGAGCAAGTCCCCAGCGGGCAGAGGCCGTGTCTGGCCGTAGAGTTAGAGCCGCGTTGTAAGCGGCAATCGCATCCTTGTCTCGCTCCATAATGGAGTAGCAACTTCCAATTAGTTCATACATTGAGGCCTTGGTCACTACACTCGTTTCGTAGGTAATCGCTTTCCCGAACTGCTCGATTGCTTCAGGGTATTTTCCCTTAGATAAATAGACTTGCCCCAACAGCCCATACGCGCTAGGGTCACTCTCGTTCAATTGGATGAGTTGCTTTGCATGCTCGATCACCCTGTCCTGGTACTCGGCCTTTTTTTGAGTGTCAATCTCTCGCTGGCTTTGCTGATGGTAGGAAAGCGCCAACCATAAGTACCCGAACGAGTAAAGCTTCTTAAAGCCATAATCACAATTGGCTGCTAAAAACGATGACCGGTTCTCAAGGTCTCTTACCTTCCCAAGGTAGGTCTGAAGATTATTCTCCGCTTCCTGATAACTAAATTGATTCATCAGTGCCTGCGCAAGAAGCAAATATCCGTATGGGTGAATATAATCGTGCTCATAAATCGCCTTACGGATGTTTTCGGCCGCGAATTTCGCTGCTTTGATCAGTTTCTCCCGGTCTTCGATTCTCACCTCCTCATTAACAAGCGCGCTGAATCTCGACATCGCGGGCAACAATTCAGTCTGACCCAACCTGATGTACGCGCCGGCGAGGAACTGTTTAAGTTCGATTACCTTTTTGAATTCGACGGCTGCTTCCGGGTATTTGTTTTGCTCCATGTAGAGGTTGCCTAATACCAAGTGTGCATTAGCTCTATCTTTGTCATCAATTGATAGGTTGCTTGTGATGATGTTGAGCTTAGTGATTGCCTCTTGGTACTGCTTTTTTTTTCCGGAGATAGACGCGAACCCTATACTACCGGCAACATCATTCGGATTTGTATTCAATAAGGCGCGGAACTGGGCCTCCGCCTCGTCGAACCTTTCTTTGTTTGCGTACGCATTTCCAAGCCCGATCAGCGCGTCGCGGAAATCTTTCTTCAGTCTTATGGCATCGGCATAAGCTCTAATCGCGTTATCGCTACACGCCAAGTCAGAATAAACATTACCCAAGCCATAAAAGGCGCGCTCATCTTTCGGATCTAACTCTTTGACTTTCTCATAGCTCGCAAGCGCAAGCTCATATTGACTCTCGTCGCGCGCTTTGTTGCCGGCCGTTATTGCCTCCTTGATCATGCTCTGTTTTTCTTTTTCGGCTGCCGACGATGCTGCTTTTGACGAAGGCAACTTCGAGGACTCGAGGCCGCGCGAGGTAGTTGCATGGTTCCGATCTGGAGGAGGATTAGGCAACTTGGGTCTTGCGTCAGGAATTCTGAAGCTGACATCAGGTTGACCATAGGCGGAGCGAAAATCCCCAAGTGATAACAGCAACGCAAACGTGATAGCTGACAACCAGCAGAAAGAAACTAATGATTGGAGGGTCGACATGGAGGACAATCCTTTCCTGGTTTGAGGGCAATCGTTCTACTACAGCTGATTTGGTCTTTCCCAAAGCCAAACGAAGTTATCTTTGCCGCCAGTCAGCAACGTTTGTGCATTCGGTGAAAAAGCAGATGACCACTGAACTTCGCGGATCTGACTGTGTTCTAGAATTACGGGTTGGCTGGATGGCGAAGTAATATCCCATAAGGCTATTGTGTCACTGTCTGTGATGGTAACCAGAGTCTTATTGTCGGGTGAAAATGCCAAAGAAGTAACTTCCCCGTCTAGTCCCACAAGCGGCCATTGTTCTTCCCAACTTCGCGTGGCTGATCTATAGAACCATATCTCTATAGTCGAGCTGGTTCCACAGGCCATATGCTTGCCGTCTTCGGAGGCAGCTAGAAATCGGGGAACATCGGAATAGACCTTTAGCTCTTCGCTTTTTCCGGTCGCCAGATTCCATAGTCTGAGAGTGTTTTTTTCTCGCCCGGATTCCTTTTCATATCCGGAACTGAATAGTGATTTGCTCCGAGGTAAAAACACAATTGCTTGTACGCCCTTGGCGTGCCCGCTCAAGGCTTCGGAAAGATTATTGTTTAGATACCAGAGTTGGATTTGTTGCTCGCCACCTGTCTTATCTCCGCTAAAGCTCGCAAGGACACCGCCATCGGTTGAAAACGACAGTCGCTGTACAGCCTTTGAATATTTGTGAGGAGACATTCTCATGAACGCACCGGTCTGTGTATTCCACAGTCGAATACTCTTGTCCTCGCTCGCAGTGGCCAGCATTTTCCCATCAGGTGAAAAAGCCACTGAGTAAATTGGTCCACCATGACCTGTGAGCCGGTGCAGTTCAGTCCATGTTCTTGTGTCCCACAGGATGGCCGTTGCGTCCTCACTTCCGCTAGCCGCAATAGTTCCGTCGGGCGAGAATGCGACGGAGAATACGGTCTTTCTGTGTCCAAACAGCGGGCGAGGCCGCAAATCAGTTGGCGTGACCAGAAGCGCAGCATTCCCCGGCGTCGGGGTCTGAGTAGTTGAACTAGAAATTGTAGTCACGAACCAATGCGGGAACGTCAGTCGAGACCCGATGGCAATTCCGACCAAAACAACAACCGACACACCCGCAACTAACCAGGATCGATAGGGACGAGCCGCCTTAGCAGCCGCTTGAGGTGGGATTGTTGGCCTGCTGTCTTTTGACGATGCGAAGCTCTGTTCTGGTAACGGCAGTGTCAGAATCTTGTCCTGAGTAACGTACGCTGAAGGCGAAACAGGTTGTAAATCCGGCTCAGCTTGAAGGTTCGAAACTTCGGCAGCGGCTTGATGCAAGGCCGCTCGCATCTCTTTTGCGGACGCAAGACGATCCCACCACCGAACGATCATTGCCTGTGAAATGATTTGAGAGATAACAATTGGTATCGCCGGATTTACCTGATGGGCGAGCCCTAGAGGATCGTTAAGGCCTCTTTGAATCGCTTCATCGCGTTTGGAGGCAGAAACGGGGGGATGACCGGTGAGCAAGTGATACAGCGTAGCGCCGAATGCATAGATATCGCTTTGAGGCTGAGTCCCAGTATCTTGTAACTGCTCAAGTGGGGCGTATTCATGCGTAAAAGCGGCAACACTGAAGCTGCTTTGCCCCTGAAGCATCGTTGACATTTGGCCTGCTGAACCCTTTGCCAAACCAAAGTCCAGGAGATAGATGCCACCGTCATCGGCCAGTTTTATGTTTGATGGTTTGATGTCGCGATGAATGATCGGCTCAGGAAGACTGTGCAAGTATTCAAGGGCGCTAAGAATTCGGTCTGCCCACGGGAGAATCTCGCTAACGGTAAATGGGCTCTCAAGTCCCAGTCGTTGATGCAAAAGTGCAGCAAGGTCTTCACCTTCGATAAAATCCATAACGAGGAATTGCACCTCATCGTGGCAGAAATAATCGGTAACCCGAGGTAAACAATCGTGCTTTAGATTTCGGAGTAGCTTTGCCTCGCGCTCGAACGCTTTTTTAAGTTTGTCATGACTGAGAACTTTCTCTTTGGTTTCTTTGATCGCAACGCAGCATCCGAAAACTTCGTCCATCGCTTTATATACGTCCCCGAAGCCGCCGCCGCCAATCTTCTGGAGGATGCGATAGCGTTCCTTAAGGTGAGTATCCGGAGCTAACATAGGGACAAGGTTCGTTTGCCTTCTCAGCCAGATTCCTGGGATGACGTCACATTAGAAGCAGGCGCTGCAACCAGCATTCAAGTCCAGGCAGCGATCATATCTAACTGAACTCTCGTTGCTCCCTTTTAGAGTTCTCGTTGCTGCCAATTGGATCATACTCACCAGATCGATCGTTATGTGGGAGAGACCTGTGTCCATCGACTATTTACCTTAGTGGTCATCAACGGATCGTGTCAGGTACACGCGCCCTCTAAAGAGCTCGGAGTCGCCAGGACGGAAAGAAACAGAACGACAGCAGAAGGGTCCATGAAAGCTTGTCAGGGCTCAACTAGTCGAGCCACCAACTTTCGACCCATGGGGCTCTTGGGACCAAACAAGAAGAGGTGATGTATTGGTCGCACGAGTTCAGGAAATAGGTCGCGCTAGTCTGCCGGTGAAAACTACCATATATTTGATTCTCGCTTTCCAACGATCTGTCGAGCCTCCAGTCCGCGAGTGAAAATGTTTCTATGAACTATTTCGAGTTTGCGACCCACCTGGCATCGGTTCTCACCCTGTTTGCTTATCTGGTTAAAGACATGCTGTGGTTGCGGGCGCTCACGGTGCTGGCGTCAATCGCAGGAATTATTTTCAACTATTTCGTACCAGCCACACCGCTCTGGGCCGTCATCTATTGGAACCTGGTGTTCATCGTCATCAACGTCGTGCAGATCATTATTATCATCAAAAACCGAAGCGACGTCAGCTTTACCGACGAAGAGCGCGAATTGTACGAAACGCTTTTCAAAAACTTCGAGCCCTTCGAATTTATGAAACTTCTGCGCATTGGCAAATGGATTGAGGCTAAGCAAGGAGAGGCGCTGACGATCGAGGCTGAGCCAGTTGACAACATAATCCTCATTTACAACGGCCGCCTGAGTGTGGAGATAGGAGGCCAACGAGTCGGCGAGGTGAAAGATGGCAGCCTGATTGGGGAGATAAGTTTCATCACCGGAGGTCCGGCGACCGCGACCGTTCGCGCTCTGGAAAAGACTCGCTATGTCGCCTGGCCCAAGGACGAGATGCGTCGCTTACTCAACCGCAACCCCACCATGAGATTTGCGATGGATTCGGTTTTCAGCAAAGAGTTGAGCAAGAAACTGACGCGCCAGCAAATCTCCTCGGTCTGACTCCCTGCAGCCTTTACGGCATTCCGCCGCCACCAGGCATCCCTGGCATTCCGCCGCCCGGCATTCCCGGCATTCCTCCACCAGGCATCCCTGGCATTCCGCCGCCCGGGATTCCCATTCCTGGGAGACCGCCTCCGGGCTGACCGCCTGCTTCACCGCCACCGCGTGTGCGCAACAAGGAAGGATCCACGTTTTTTAGTTGGTACAGCGTCTTGTATAGACCTTCACGCTCGACCAACTGTTCGTGTGTGCCTTGATCTACCACTCGCCCTTTATCAATGACCAGAATTCGATCGGACACCGCAGCAATGAAGTTCAAATCGTGGCTAATTACGAGACAGGTGCGCTCGCGTGCGTACTCTCGAATCACCTGGATCAAGCGGTTGCGCTGATCGGCGTCGAGGTTCTCCGTTGGTTCGTCCAGCAGCAGCACTTCCGGCTTGCGCAATAAACATCGCGCGAGAGCGATCAGACGCTTTTGTCCCCCCGACGGTATCTGGACGTCAACGACGGTGTCATAACCTTTCGGCATTCTCTGCGGATCGACAATCACGTCGTGGATGTGTGCCAGTTTGCACGCCTCTTCGATTTCGGCGTCAGGAGCATCGGCACGACCCAAACGAATGTTCTCTCTGATTGTGTCTTTCAGGAAGAACGGAAACTGCGACAGCTTCGATACCTGTTCGCGGAGGGAGTTTAAGGTCACGTTAGAAATGTCTTTGCCTTCGAGGAGAATGCGTCCGCCCTGCGGATCGAGAAAGCGCAGGATCAGATTCATTATTGTCGACTTTCCGCAACCAATCCCACCAACAAAGGCGACGGTCTCACCTTCTTTTATTTCGAATGAAACTCCCTTCAAAACTTTCTGGGTTGGCGAGTAGCCAAATTCCACGTCTTGAAAAGTAATATCGCCATGTACCTCGGCCAAGGCCTCGGCACCAGGCTTCTCAAGCACAGTCGGCTTCGTATCAAAGAGCTCGTAGGTCGAGACGATTCCCGGAACCAGCGATTGGTACATCGTGTAGGAACTAATCAACCTTTGCACGGGTGTGAAAAGGTTAGGCGCCATTTGCATGAAGACGATCGCGCTGGCAAATGTTAATCCCCAGTCCTGACCAAGCAAGATCGCTGAGAGAAGGATCAG
>JANNON010000553.1:0-11544 GCA_031399105.1 Blastocatellia bacterium
ATCCGGCTGCGGCTTCTAAGGGAACAACCTTTCCGGCAAACACCTCCTTGCCGTTTCGGAACAGGCGAACTTGTGTGACTAATTTTGGATTACCGCTCACCTTGTCGAGTTGGGCGTTGTAAACGGCGAGCCCATACTCCATCACCAGTCCATGATGAAACTGTCTGGCCGCAGCACTACTCAAGGGATCCTCAGCATCGTCTTCCTCATTGGCATTTTTCTCGCCCGGCACGGACACATTCAATGTCTGGTACTTACTCAGAGCAACACCTCGCAGCACGATTCCCGAAAGCACCAGCTGCTTCTTCTTAATATCGGGAACCTCGACGAACTGCGACGCGGATCCAATCCGATCGGAAGCAACGTCTCGCAAGGCGGCACGCAACTGATACGCTCCGGGTCTCTTGATGGGCACAAAGATAGTGTACGTAATGCCATCTCGAACTGCCTGCTCCAGGGTTTTTCCACGCAATCGCAGAGTGTGCGTCTGAGCGAGCTGATCTACCGCGATCCCGTTGTCTCCGAACGTCATCGCCACCAACTCAATGACAGACTTTTGCCAGCCATCCGGTTCCGTTGTGAAGGTCAGATCGCTGGCTTTAATGTGCAGCAGTGACTGCATAGTTGAGCCGTGCTTGGGATCGTTGAAGTAGAGCGTAGTTAGACGCATTTCGACACCTGCGGATTCGAATGGCGAAGTCACCGCGTAAAGCATTCTTGACTTGCTGTCGCGCGCCCGCGCCTGAACTTCTTCCTCTGGAATTCCCAGGAAACCCTTACGCATTCGCACATTGAATTTTCCGGGCCGCTTAACTTTAACTGTGAACTTGTGGAACTTTCGCATTCCAGCAAATCTGGCGAACGTCGCCTGTTCGGGACGATAGCCAATAAGGTAATAACCACTCTGGTCTTCTATGGCTTTCCTCACACCTCCAGCTATGTCGTTGCTGTTGCGGAAGGCGATGCCGCCGGTCGCATCTGCGAGGTGATCGAGTCCCTCGTTGTTGTCGAACGCCATCCCGCGCAAGCGGCTTAACAGTGCTGACGATTGATCTGGACGCAAACCAGCGGTGTTAGTCGCCGCATCGAAATTCAGGGTCTGTAGTCCTGTGGTATTGATCGTGTGGATCACCACGGAAGCGCGGTTCGCTAAGTCAGTCAAACGCTCCACGGCTATCCTCATTCGCCGTTGTCTTTCGTCGCTGCCAAATTTGAAAAGAAGAAGTCCATCTGACATCAACATTACAGATTTTCTTCCGGGCATCGTTCTCAAGCCACGGACGATGTAGTTCACTGCCCCGAGCGTGCCGATCGTGAAAATATCTTCCCGAATAGCGTCAATGCTGTCGCTGCGATTTCTATCCACATCGCCGCCACTCGGCATGGCGAGGTTGGGATCTGCTGTCACTGCGAGAGGATCGGTTGTGAGCGGGGCAAACGCCGTGAGTCCACCGCGACCAATGGGATTCCACCTAATCCTCTCGGCAGCCGCTAACAATAATCGCTTGTCAGAGGTGAACTGCTGCAAGGCGCCAATCCCGCCACCAGTTCTGATGATCGCCACTAGATCGTCAGGCTGCTGGTCAAACTCGATAAACTTTTTTAAAGCCTTGCGGACGACATAGGTGCTCTCGGCGGAAAGCCCAAGATCGTCCACAACAATAGCTATCGTTCTTTTTACTTCTTCTGGCCGCAGACGGCGCACCGGCACTGGCGGAGCATTCTTGTCGATTGGTGCATTTAACTCGCGATCGATTTTCGGCTTCGGCGAAGCGAGAGGAACAAACGAGAAGTTCCTGATTTGCTGCACTTTGCCATTCTCAAGAATCTCGACCTCGTCTTCACGAAGATCTGTAACCACGTTTCCTTTGTTGTCAGTGATCACGGCATCAACCTGGACCAGGTTAGTCGTGATCTTCACCACATCGGCGTCCTCAGGTTCCTGCTGCGGCTGCTGGGTTGGCGATGGCTCCTGCGCTTCGGGTTTTTGGGCGTCCGGCTTTTGCGGTGTAGTCGGACTCTGGGCCAGTCCGGCGACAAACAATTGTAGGCATAAAGCAAGGGCAAGAATCATGCGAACCATTGCGGATCCTCCGGGAGTGAGATGAGAAGCAGTTCAGATGACCAACGGAGAGAGGAATCGATTTTAATGCGCGATCGTTAAAAGTAAAGTGTTTGGGGCGTGGGCAGTTGTCAGTGGTCCGTTGTCAGTTGTCAGTTGTCAGTTGTCCGTGGACGATCGGACTTTTGGTCTTTGGTCTTTGGTCTTTGGTCTTTGGTCTTTGATTTCGTGTGGCCCAAAAAGTGTTCTTACAACTGACAAGTGACAACGGACAACTGACAACTGACAACTGACAACTGACTACTGACAACGGACAACGGACAACTGACTTCATCTAATTTAACGCGGGGATTTCGCAAGGACCTTCTCATAGAAAGCGAGGTACTTGGGAATCACGACTTCGGTTCGATATCGTGAGATCGCGGATTCGCGCGCGCGCTGGCCCATCTCTCCACGCATCTCTGCATCTGCCAAAAGTCGTCCGGCGTCCGCTGCCATCTTATCAACGTCCCCAACTTCACTGAGAAAGCCGGTTTCGCCGTCAGTCACAACTTCAGGTAAGCCACCTACGCGAGATGCTATCACTGGGACCTCGCACGCCATCGCTTCCAGGGCGGCGAGACCAAACGATTCCTGTTCAGATGGCAGCAACAAGACATCGGCGGCCGACAAGTAGTCAACGATCTTCGCCTGCTTTCCGACGAAGGAGCACTGCTCGAATACTCCCAAACAACGCGCACGATGTTCAGCGTTTGTCCGTTCGCTGCCATCTCCAACCATGATCAGCCGCGTTTTGATTCCTCGCTTTAAAACTCCAGCCAGGATCTCAACACAATCAACTGGCCGTTTCACCGGACGAAAATTTGAGACGTGGACCAGCAATGGCTCACCGTCAGGCGCGAGCTCTTTCCGCAAAGCATCAACAGAGTGTCTTTTGTAGTCTTTCTGACAGACAAAGTTTGGGATCACTTCGATGTCGTCGAACTGAAAGATCTCCTTTGTCGCGTCCTTAAGGTAATGCGAGATAGCGGTGACACCATCCGATTGAACGATGCCATAGCGTGTAATTGGCAGATAAGAACGATCGGCGCCCACGAGCGTGATATCTGTCCCGTGCAAAGTCGTGATCACCGGCAGGTAGCGATTTGGTTTAATTGATTCCCGCGCGAGGATGGCGCTGATGGAATGCGGAATAGCATAATGCACGTGCAAGAGATCCAGGTTTTCAGTCTCGGCCACCGTGGCCATCTTGGTGGCAAGTGCGAGGCTGTATGGTTGATGCTCGAACAGCGGATAGGACATCATCTCAACCTCATGAAAGCGGACCCGATCGCTGAGTTCTGTGAGTCGAGTCGGCAACGAGGATGAGATGAAATGAACGGTATGCCCACGTGCGGCAAGCTCTTTTCCCAGCTCAGAGCCGACAATGCCGCTGCCGCCGTAGGTTGGATAGACTGTAATGCCGATGTTCATGGCGGTGGTCCGTTATCAGTGGTCCGTTGTCAGTTGATGTTTTGGTCTTTGTACTTAGGTCTTTGGTCTTTGACTTCTTCGCTGACGCTTTAGATTCGCTGAGAGAGTCAAGCATCGTGGCAAAAAGATCAAAGATCAAAGATCAAAGATCAAAGCACAAAGACCAAAAACAGTCCCGCGTAAAAACACCTTGCTCGTGACAAAAGAAAAGACAGGCGACCCTCGCAATCGCCTGCCTCTATCTCAACTTGGCTCACCTTAGTTTGTAAGGGGGGGCAAGTGAGGGGACGGAGTATATGCCCGACCCCCACGTTTGGCAACAATTCTTTCGCACATTTTCGATCAACTTTCTAGCAGCAAATACAGCATCTCCCAAACAACATCTCGCACACTGCGCTTCTCAGCCAAACCAGCTATAATGCAGCCAAATTCAGAGTCAAAATCGCAAGTGGCGAACAAACGGAGATCGAGAAATGCCGAAGATTAGTGATATCGAAGAGACCCCTAACCCGAATGCAGTAAAGTTCATTCTCAGGGAAGCCGTCAGCAATGGCACCGCACGGTCCTTCGGTTCTGCAACTCAAGCGGAAAGTGACTCGCTAGCAAAAGCGCTTTTTGAAGTCGGACATGTGGTCTCCGTCTTTTACATGGACAAAATGATCACGGTTGAGAAGGACGACGAGGGTGATTGGGACGAATTGCTACCCACACTGGCCGTGCCGATTCGTGCGGCTGAGTCAGTAAGCTCATCCGCAAGTGCGGCGGCGGCCGCAGTCGGTGGCGCCATGGCTGCTATTACGAGCGATGATCCACGGCTCCTCAAAATAAACGAGATTTTGGATGACAAAGTGCGACCGGCTTTGATGGGTGATGGCGGATATTTGGAAGTGCTTGGTCTACGTGAGAACACGCTGAGTATTCGTTATCAGGGCGCATGCGGTAGTTGTCCGAGTTCACTCACCGGAACGCTGATGGCAATCGAAGGCATGCTCAAGCAGGAAGTTGATCCTGAACTCGAGGTCGTGGCTGTTTAAAGAAATCCGGCTATCGAGTCTGCGAATTCGTCGGCTCGGCATACTTGGCTCATCAATGTCCGACATGCTTCAGCTTGTCGTCGAGTTCACAACATTCAACTGTATGCCCATTGAGAGTTCCAATCCAGACGACAAGCTGATGAAGCATGTCGGACATTGATGAGCCAAGTATATTGTTACAAAGGTGGAGAGAGAGGAAGCCTTTACCATTGATCATCTGACAGTAATCATTTGTCATTTTCGACCTCTCTAACGGCCGGATTAATTGGCGGAGAAGCAATCAGAACCGCAAGCGATAGCGACCGTGCCGATTGCGAAGAAGAAGTACAAGACTCGTGCAGTAACAGTAAAGAACCAGGTTACATTTCTCGTGTCGGCCCGGTCGCTATCGCTTGCGGTCCTGATTGCTTGGCCATCCCTGGTTGTTCCGTTTTCTGCAAAAGCCGCACAATTCCTGAATCACAATTGAAGTCACTTAAAGATGTTGATTTCCGCTCGCATCCGAAGGTCAGGAAATGACGAATGATCACAGTACGATCAATGGTAAATGCTTTCGTTTCCCTTCCGCTGAAGCCTCCAACCGTTTTTGGAACCTTTCCCCTTGCCACTCGTGTAACCAGTCGGCTACCGCCTAACTAAATACTTCCGCTATTCAGGAGACAACATGGCCCATCGGATGTCCCTTTTTCCGACTCTGCTGCTGCTCTTATCTTTAACGCCTGCTTCTTTCGCGCAGAATACCGCCGAAAAAAAGAGCCCTCCCACGAAGGCCGTCAAAACCAAAACTGCGAAATCCGAAGAATCGGAAGCCGTCGCCGCGCACCGCGCCATAGTCGCCGTATCCCTGCTGACCGCTCTAGCAGACGAAGCCCGCGGCTTTCGCGATCAGGCATTACGGGCACGCATCGAGGCGCGCGCGGCTGACGCATTTTGGGAAGCGGATCCCGACAAGGCCCGTGCGCTTTTTAGACGCGCCTGGGACGACGCCGAAACCGCTGACGCTGAAGCTGCTAAACGGCAGGCAGAGCAGATTCGCCAACAGGAAGCGGCGGGCGGCCCAGCGGTTAGACGGCGGCCGCGTGATCTGCGTTCCGAAGTTCTGCGAATCGTTGCCAAACGCGACAAAGCATTGGCTGAAGAGTTCCTTGCTAAATTATCAGAAGCCGATGAACGAGAGAAAACCGAGGCGACCGCAAAACTGAATCGCGAGCCTACCGAAGCATCGATCTCGACCACCAAGCGAATCCAGCTCGCGAGACGGTTGCTGGACGACGGCGAGATCGACAAGGCGATGGCTTTTGCCACGCCCGTGCTGGACTCAGTCAACCGGTACTCGATCTTTTTCCTTTCCGCTCTGCGCGAAAAGAACGCTGCTGCAGCGGATCAGGGTTTCTTATCGTTAATGGCCCGCGTCGCACGAGACTTTTCATCAGACGCCAACACAGTCTCAGGTCTGTCATCCTATGCATTCACACCTTTTCTCTACGTCACATTTGAGAAAGATGGCGGCGCAAACATGGCACAGGAGCGCCGGGGAACGGCCGCGCCAGATCTGCCGCAACCGGTTCGCACAGCCTTCTTCCGCGTCGCTTCTGACATTCTATTGAGGCCGTTGGCTGCTCCCGACCAGGACCAGACGAGTTCAGGACGCACCGGAAAGTACCTGGTGCTCAAACGGCTGCTGCCCTTGTTTGAACAACACGCGCCCGAACAAGCGGCAATTCTGAAGACGCAGATGTCAGCGCTCCAGTCGGACGTTCCTGCTGACATGCGCACCGGCGAAAACCGAGCCGTCACTAACGGCATTCTGCCCGAGGACACCGAAAGCAGTCCGCTCGAGCGGATGCAGGAGCGGCTCGATCGCGCGCGTACGTCGTCAGAGCGAGATGGCATCTACGCGGATTACGCAGTTGCTCTTTCCGGGAAAGGCGATCAAAAGGCCCAGGAGTTGGTGGGGAAGATTGAGAACGCGGTTTTCCGTAAGAGCGTGCAGGGCTACATTGATTTTGAAGCAGCTCAACGCGCGATCGATAAGAAGGACTCAGTGACGGCAGCGCGGCTGGCGAAGTCTGGCGAGCTCACCAGCCCACAACGCATCTGGACATACACGCGCGCGGCCCGCTTGCTAATCGCTTCTGACCAAACCCGAGCAGTAGAATTGTTGGACGAAGCCACGCTTGAAGCCCGCCGCATCAGTGGCAGCAGTCCTGATCGAGCGAAGGGCCTGATAGCAATCGCAACTATCTTGAGTCAGGCCGATCGAGTTCGTTCGTGGGAAATGGCCGCTGAGGCTTTGAAAGCCGCAAATGCGAGTGAAGGGTTCACCGGAGAAGACAGCGTGGTGACCGCGACGCTGCAGTCACCGCAAATGGTGCTGATGACAAACGCCACGGCTGCAGACTTTGATTTGTTGGGCTTGTTTCGGTTTCTGGCCAAGGACGATCTGAATCGATCGATCGAAATCGCGAAAGGGTTCACGGCCGAAGCACCGCGGGCTGCGGCCACCTTGGCGATCGCTCGCTCGGTACTAGAAAAGCCCACTGAAACGGCAGCGCGCGAATAGTTAGGGCGTCCCTCCGCGGGCGCCCCTCCTTTCATTGCCTTTGTCTTTGAAGAACAAGGGGGCCCACGGAGGGACGCCCCTACAACTTTGGAGGAATTGAATGCTGCCTCGCGCAACCCTTATTGCCCTCCTTTTTCTCTCTTTCTGTCAACAGACTACTTTCGCGCAAGCCGAAAAGAAGCCTGCCTCAAAACCGTCAGCAAAGAAGCCCGCGAAAGACGAAGAGCCCAATCCGCTCGCCGCGCAACGTCGCACCATCGCCACTTCGTTGCTGACATCGCTAGCTGATGAGGCGCGCAGCTACCAGGACCAAACACTTCGCGCTCGAGTGCAGGTACGCGTGGCTGACGCACTCTGGGATTCGGATGTTGAGAAAGCTCGACTCCTCTTTCGCCGAGCGTGGGATGCTGCGTCCACCGCCGATAAGGAAGCGTTCAGGTTGTACGAAGAAGAACGACAACGACAACGTAACTCCACTACTCAGACCTACATCAGATCCCCTCCCGAACTGCGTGCGGAAGTTTTACGACATGTGGCAAAGCTTGACGCCGACCTCTCCGAACAATTTCTTGAGCTCATACGCGAAGAAGACAAGTCGACTTTGAATTCTGGCGCCCCCGTCTCGACCGACACCGCCGATCCTGAGAATCCACCGATCGCTGTCGCAAACAGACTCCAGCTTGCCCGGCGGTTGCTCGACAGCGGCGACATCGGACGGGCTCTGTTGTTTGCAGATAAAGCAATGGACCGAGTGACCACGCAAGGAGTCTTTTTTTTGTGTGCGTTGCGAGAGAAGGACCAGGCAGCGGCAGATGAGCGTTTCAGTCGCATGTTGGCCGCGACCGTGGCCAATCCAACCTCTGATGCGGCGGGAGTTTCCGTCTTGTCGTCGTATGTGTTTACGCCTTTTCTCTACATCATCGTGCGCGAGAACGGCAGTCACTCAAGCCGGGAGCGGAGCGAAATCGTCGCGCCAAACATCTCGCCGGAGCTTCGCTTTCATTTTCTCAAAGGCAGCGCATTGATCCTGCTTCGACCGATATTGCCGCGCGACCAGGACCGCACGATCGCGGGTAAGCGCGGACTCTATTTCACCATTGCGAGATTGCTGCCGCTGTATGAACAGTACGCGCCTGACCTCGCGCCGCAACTGCGCGTGCAACTCGCGTCACTCGGCGCCGATGTCCCCGAAGACTTGCGAACCGGGCGCGACGCGATGTTGACGAAAGGTTTGGAACCCGCAGGGCAAGTTCGCGACGAGGGGCAGGAAGCACTTGATCGGGTCGATCGTGTTTCGAATGCCGAAGAGCGCGACGGCCTCTATCTACGCGCTGCTTTGAGCGCCGCAAACAAAGGCGATGTAGCTGCGCGTGGTCTGCTCGAGAAGATCAGTTCCGCGGAGATGCGCAAAAGTGCCCGCGGTTACGTCGACTACAAACTGGTTGCAGTGGCAATCGATAACAAGGAGCCAGTGGAAGCTCTGCGGTTGATTTCATCATCTCAACTCACTCACATTCAACGAGCATGGGCGCTCCTGGAAGTGGCCAAACAATTTAAGAAGACCGATCCCACCCGTGCCCTGGAGGCGGTTGAAGAAGCAGCAACCAGCGCACGGCGCATCGGTGGCGGCGATGCCGATCGCAGTCGCGCGTTGGTGGGAGTGGCCACTCAGATGTTCGATGTCGATCGCGCTCGGGTTTGGGAAGCATTGCTGGAAGTAGTAAAAGCTGCGAACTCAGCTTCGGAGTTCAGTGGCGAAGACGCGATCATCTTCTCGCGTCTCCAAATACGCGGCGGTGCTTCGACCTCGAGTTCCAGCGTAAACGAATTTAACTTGCCGGGAATTTTTGGCTCGATAGCTCGCGAAGATCTCTATCGAGCAATTGAAATGGCAAAGGGATTCAATGCAGATGCGCCGAGAGCAACAGCGACGATTGCGATCGCACGCGCAGTGCTGAATGCGAAGGGGGTAGGGAGTCAGTAGGGGGAACTGGTCTTTGGTCTTTGGTCTTTGGTCTTTGGTCTTTGACCCATTGGCATTCTCCTCGTTCTGTTCAGACTGGCCGTTGCCGATCGAGTGCAAAAGCCAAAGTCCAAAGACCCAAGACCATTCCTTCAAGAATAAATATTCATCGGCCTCGTCAGCAATGCAAACGGATCATCCACATTCAGGGCCTCGCTGACGAAGAACGGTTCACCGGCTGCCACCCCAATCAGCGAACCAAAGTAACGCATGCGATGTTCAATTTGATCGAGGAAGTTCTTATCGCTGATTCGTGTTGCTGGCTCATCTGAAGCCTCACTGTAAAACTGCGACGCATGCGCCTTGATCGCGTGCATCTTCTCTTCCACAAAATCAGAAACATCGACGATGAACGAGGGCACTACCCGTCGCGAGAAAAGCGAATGCATGATTGCCGGCACCGCTACCGCCGCCTGGCCCGACTCGCCGTCATACTTTGCCATCGAAGCCAAGCGCGCCGACTGCTTCACAATCAGGCTCGTGTTCGCATGGTCCGGATGAGGATCGTCCCAATGACTCGTCAGCAACACCTTCGGTTTATGAGCGCGGATAACCCGGACCAGAGCAGTGCGGGCTGTTTCAGTTAACCAGACGTGCCCGTCAGGCTGGTCCAGATTGAGTCGCACATCAAGCTTGAGAATACGGGCGGCCGCAAGCGCCTCTTGGGCGCGCGTCTCCGCCGTTCCGCGCGTCCCCATCTCTCCGCGCGTCACGTCGAGAACGCCGGTGCGGTACCCAAGCGATTTCAAGCGCAGCAAGGTGCCGGACACCGAAAGCTCCGCATCGTCCGGATGCGAAAACACCGCGAGCACGTCGAGCTGACTTTGCTTATCAGGCATAGATTGAGAATCGACTAAACCAAACACATTGGTCAAGCCTGTCGCCGACAAAAGAGTCCATCGATTACATAGCGCGGCGTCGCCGCAAACCAATAACACCCTGTGCCCCAAGAGGGGCCGAATGTTTATAGACCGCGCTTACCCACGACTCGCACTCCTGCGGAGCGTAATGTTTCCGACGCTGGATATGACTCGCCGACTGTTCCGCTCCGCTGGGAGCGGGGAAGATTCTTTTCTCAGTTAGCTCTCTAGAAACATTACATCCCTACCGGATGACGGAGCTGGTTCCAAACCTTGTCCAGAAAACAAGCGGTTGAACGTCTGTTTCACAGATCAATACAGATTCTCGAGTGGGACTGAGAGAGGGACCCATCGCTTTTCAGCCTTCATATGTAATCTGAGTAATCTGTAATCTATGGAAAGTCCGAGTTAGTCCGGATTGCGAACCAATCATCACTTGGGTTAGATCTAATCCCATGACAAGTCGCGTATTCCTCGTATTATTTCTTTTCGTTCTCGCCTCTCATCCCGTCACCGCGCAAAAGCCGATTACCGCGCAGAAACAGAGCGAGCACGCGTTAGACGCTTCTCTGCTTGAACTGGGATCACCTTCCAAGCTCACTAACCCAAACGCAAACGCAACCGAGTTCAAGATTGTCTCCTACAATATTCGTTGGCGCAGTGGTGAGGATCTGCGCAAGCTGATCGAACTATTCAGAACTGATCCGGAGATTGGCGGCGCTACCGTCCTGGGACTGCAGGAAGTTGATCGAAACAAGAAGCGAACCGGGAACACGAACACTGTAAAACAGATCGCAGAAGCGCTGGGAATGCATTACGCCTGGGCTGCGCCGCCAACTACCAAGGCAACGGCCGAGGAAGAGACCGGCGTTGCAATTCTAAGCGTGTATCCGTTGCGCGAAGTGCAACGCATCGTGCTTCCACATCCTGGACCAGGAAAAAGACGACGCGTCGCGCTTGGTGCATCGATAAAAGTTGGAGCTCATCAATTGCGCTTCTACTCCGTCCATTCTGAAACCAGAATTTCGGTGGAGAAGAAGGTGGAACAGATGAAAGCGGCGGTTGCGGATCTCGCCAACTTTCCTCCTGGTACACCGGCCATCATCCTGGGAGACTTCAACACCTGGGACGGCGGCGTGGGGGACATGACCAGGAAGATGTTTAAGACCGCAGGCTTCCATACGCCATTCAATGACGACGCGACTTTCTGTCGTCGAATACTTCTGATTGACCTGAAGCTCAGGCTGGATTGGGTTTGGCTCCGCGATCTTGAGGTGAAGGGATTTGGTGTCGATCGCAAGATTGACTACTCGGATCATTGGCCGCTGTGGGTGACACTCAAGTTCAAGCCACCATTGTAGAGGCGTCCATCCGTGGGTGCCCCTTGGTCCCTAACTCTGTTTTGATAAACGAAACGAGGGGCGGCCACGAGGAACGCCCATACAAAGTCAGTGTGTTAAAGTTTGGCTACTCCTTAGTTTCATCCGACAAAAGCTTCGCTACCGATTTTTTGTATTTGAGGAGAAGTG
>JANNON010000562.1:0-2664 GCA_031399105.1 Blastocatellia bacterium
CACCGCTCGCTTCGTGAAGTTCAGCCTTCAGTTGGACTTCTGATCGTAGGCATTGGTAAAGTAGTTCCGCGTTCGCTTTCCCCAGCAGGCGTCCGCGATTTGAGCCTTCGGTTCTCGCGACCAAGCTCCTTCCAGGATTTCTGTCGCACTAACAATCAGAACTGCATCAGAACTGTTTCGTTTTTTAGTAACACCTGGCCGCTTTCGCGTCCCCCGGCGCGAGATGCCTTTCCCATTGGAGATGTCATGCCTTCCCCTGCTTCAAGACTAATTTTACGTTCCCAGAAACTAACCGTCGGGATCGCCGTGAGTCTTTTTCTGCTTTTGGGCGTTCTCATCGGCGTGATCGTTCACCGCCGCACTAGCGTTCAAGTCCAGTCGATAAACTACTCGCAGCTCTACAGCCTTGCCGAAACAAGCGGCGCCGCTGCGTCCGTCAAGGTAGAGGCGGACGGCTTCACCGTCACCAGCAAGGATGGTGCGGTGCTTCACGCCACGGTGACGAACGCAGCCGTGCAGCAAGCCCTGGTGGAGTTGTTTCGTAAGAATAATGTGCCCGTTGAGTTTCAATCTGCCAGCGGCAGCTGGGCCACGATCCTGAATTGGTCGATTCCGATCTTCACGTTGATGTTGATGGGATTGATTGGCTGGCGAGTTCACGCTGCGTCTGGCTCGCGCGTGGGTAAGATGAACTTTGTAGATGTGAGCGGAAAACAATCCGCCACGTTCGACCAGGTGGCTGGAGTTGACGAAGCCAAAGCTGAGCTCGCCGAGACCATTGAGTTCCTCCGTGATCCGCAGAAGTTTGGCCGCCTGGGAGGACGAGCGCCCCGCGGAATTCTGCTTTCCGGACCTCCGGGAACTGGCAAGACATTACTTGCGCGTGCGGCGGCCAACGAAGCAGGTGTGCCGTTTCTGTCGGTATCCGGTTCAAGTTTTCAGGAGAAGTTTGCCGGGGTTGGCGCCGCACGGGTGCGTCGCTTGTTTGCGCAGGCACGCAAGCTTTCACCATGCGTGATCTTCATTGACGAGATTGATGCGCTCGGACGGCAGCGCGGCCGGTCTAACGATTCGGCTTCCAGCGATCAAGACCAGACTTTGAACCAGCTCCTGATTGAGATGGATGGATTCGATCAGTCGAGCGCGATTGTCCTGATCGGGTCTACCAATAGGCCTGATGTTTTGGATTCAGCGCTGACGCGACCAGGCCGGTTTGATCGAGAAGTTAGCGTAAACCTCGCCGACGTACGCGGACGAGAAGCAATCTTGCGAGTGCATGCTCGCGGTATTCAGCTTGAGCCGAAACTTGACTTGAGTTGGATCGCTCGCGGTACACCCGGTTTCTCCGGAGCCGAGTTGGCAAACCTTCTGAACGAGGCAGCAATTGCCGCCACGCGAGATAACTCATTGGCGGTCGGCCGCAAGCACATTGAAATTGCTCGCGATCGAATCCTAATGGGCGCAGAGCGACAGGGCTTCATGATGGACGACGATGAACGGTATGCGACCGCAGTTCACGAGGCAGGTCACGTTGCGGTCGGTCTGGCGATTGAACACGGCGATCCGATACACAAAGTTTCCATTCTGCCGCGTGGTCGAGCTTTAGGGGTGACGCAAGCATTGCCTGAGCGCGATCGGTTGATGAAGAAGAGAGAGTACCTGGAAGATCAGGTGGCGATGCTTCTCGGCGGTCGCGCCGCGGAAGAGATTCTGCTTTCCACCATGACCGCGGGCGCTTCGAACGACATTGAACGCGCAGTGGATATTTCCCGACGGATGGTAAGTGAATTTGGCATGAGCGCGCTCGGTCCGATACATGTCGCTGGCGATAGCCCTCATAGCCAGGCGTTACTCGATCGAGTTGAAGATGCCACGAGCGAGATTATCAACACTCAACTCAATCGCGCATACGAAATTGTCAGAGCTAACGAAGAAGGAATTGCCCGGTTGGTCGAACAACTTATGGAGCGCGACACGCTGGACGCCGATGAGATTTTGGTTTGCTTTGGACGGAAAGCGGCGCAAGCAGCTTAAAAGCAGATGTTAGATGTCGGAGGTTAGATGTTGGTCAGGAAGTCTCAGTCGTCAGTAGTCCGTTGTCCGTTGTCCGTAGTCAGTTGTTTCTGTTTCGTAACTTGATTGCTCATTGGGAGGGTGATTCTAACTGGAGGAGGAATACAACGAACAACTGACAACGGACAACTGACTTCCCCACCAACATCTATCATCCAGCATCCAACCACTTCTTATTTTGCCATCGCATCCGGCCGCTCGCTCACTTCCTTGGCTGCATGGCTCCTGCCGCGCTTCGTTACGATAAACACACCCAGAAAAATGAGGGCTGAGGCGACAATTGTTCGCGAGTTCCAACGCTCACCCAGAAGCAATGGCGCCAGCGTAAACGCGATCAACGGCTGCAGATAGATGTAAGTTGCGACTATGGCCGGGGTCACTCTTGTGAGGGCCCAGGCGTTCAAATAATAAGCACCGATCGTTGGTCCCAGCACGATGTAGATTAGGATCATCCAGATCGTCCAACTCGCGTTCTGTAACCTCCCGTCGCTTAGCGAATAAATTCCCGGCCCCAGGCTGAAGAGTGCGCCGATTAGAAATATCCAGGTGATTACTTTCAGGGCTCCATAGCGCTTAAAAAGGGGTTTTGAG
>JANNON010000590.1:0-13493 GCA_031399105.1 Blastocatellia bacterium
GCACAATTTGCAGGTCAGGAAGGGTGGTTTATCCCCGCCTCTTGGCTCCCTGGCGAGTAGCAACTGAGCAAAGGCAGCGGGGGTAAACCACCCTTCCCGACCTGCAAATTGTGCCAGCTCGATAGATTCACCTGACGCTCAATTCCTGCTGAGCACTCTACAAAGAATGTGGCATCGATTCCGAATCACGGTTTCTCTTTGGGCGCTTTCTTCTTCTGATACTCAGTGCTAGATTGCCGCCGCATTCTATCCCTCACAGGAGTTTTAAAAGATGAATCCGAACACCTCACGTTCGCTGATCGTTTTCACCTTCGTCACACTTCTTCAGCTTTCCTTCTCATGCAACTCTGTCGCACAGGATCTGGATAACGTCACCATCAGCGGTCGCGTCACTGATCAGCTTGGTGCCTTCGTATCTGGTGCAGAGATCAGCGCGACGCTTGCTAACTCGCCAATCAATCGCTCGATCAAGACTGACTCGGAAGGGCGCTATCGTCTGTTGCAGTTGCCCGTTGGTGTTTATCAGGTCGAGGCTTCAGCGGCAGGCTTTGCGAAACAGCAGAAGCAGAATCTGCAACTGGTATCGGGTCAACACGCCCAACTTGATTTTGAGTTGCAGTTAGCTGGAGTGGTTGTTGATCCGGTGATGGTTGTAGCTGCTGATCCCGGCGCGATTGATACGACAAGAACGTTGGTGGGCGGGACGATTGCTACGCGCGAGATAGAAACTCTTCCGACGTACACGCGCTCGCCTTTGGATCTGATCTTTACTCTGCCAGGTGTTACCGAAGAGCCGTTGTCAACGCGTGAACTCGCCGAAGATCGCGATGTAAATCACGCGTCCACTCCGGAGGAAGCCGGCATCTTTGCGATCTCCGGCGGCACTGCATACTCAAACAATCTGACCATCGACGGCATGGACAACAACGACGATCGCTCGGCGCGCGAACGCTTGCAACCGTCAATGGAAGCAGTCGCTGAGGTCCAGATCGTCACGAATCAATTCTCCGCCGAGTATGGTCGTGCTTCCGGCGGGCGCATCAACATTCGAACTCGCGGAGGTTCAACGGACTTTCACGGTCGCGCATTCTTTTTCTTTCGCGACGAGGCGTTGAATGCAAACACGTTTCGTAATAACTCTCTGGGAGTAAAAAGACTTCCGCTGCAGCAACTCAATCCAGGGATCACTTTAAGCGGGCCGGTGACTCTGCCGCGATATCCTGATAACAAGACTTTCTTCTTCACGGCTTATGAACTCGATAAGCTCCTGGATCACGCCCTGATAGATACGCTGGTTCCGGTACAAGCAAGCAACCACTTCAAGTTGCCGCCGCCCACAAGCTTAGCTACACAGCGTTTCGAAGATGCCAGTGCTCCCGCGCAGAACACCGAAGTGGCCCCCTTTGTTTCGACGCTCGACACCCCGTCAAAGGACCACACCTTTACCACCCGCATCGATCACCAGTTCACCGAAACACACAATGGTTGGTTGCTGCTGCAACTGGGTAGGCTGAATAACCTGCGGCAGTTTGGGGGCGGCAATCGTCTTGCGGAATCGCTGCAGGCCCAATTGCGACACTCCGACGCGATCTCCTATTCAGACAATCAGGTTTGGTCAGCGTCACTGGTTAATCAAACTCGTATTCAAATCTCAAAACTCAAACCCGCAGTGAAGACGCGTACCGAGCCGGGACCAGTTGTTTTGATTACGATAAACGACCCGTTGCTTGCCGGAGATCCAGCGAGGCGTTCAGGGACTCTCGTCGCCGGTAGCTCCACTGCGGGCGCAACAGATCGGATCGAAACTCGTTTACAGCTTCAGGACACACTGGCCATCAGCGCGGGGGCGCACTCGTTGAAGTTTGGTTTCGACCTACAGAGAATTAGCTCAACTTTTATCGATCTTTCGGACGCCACAGGCACCTATAACTTTGCGAGTGCCGGAGATTTTCTGGCTGGCGTGCCCAGTCGCTTTCGGCAAAGCTTCCTCACCGAATCAACGCAACGAAACACTTACGCCGGGCTCTTCTTTCACGATGAATGGCAACCGCGTCCGAACCTGACGATCAGTCTTGGTTTGCGATATGAGCGGGAAAGCATCCTTTCGGACGATAACAACCTTGGTCCACGACTTTCCGTCGCGTGGGATCCATTCAATAGCGGGAAGACTGTTATTCGAGGCGGCGCAGGAATCTTCTACAACCGAGTGCTGCTACGCACCATCGATGATTTCACTCTGGGCCAGCAACAACTTTTCATCGACACCAACGATTTGCGCGATCCAGTGACAGGCCGTCTGTTTAGTGCCGACGAACGCCGCGCATTCATCGCAGCACACCTGCAGTTCCCGGCCACGATCGCGATAGATTCCCCGTTATTGAGACAGTTTGGTGTTCACAATACAGCGTTCTCACGAAGACTCGATCCGGAACTGCGTATTCCGGAGAGTTATCAGGCGAGCGTTGGCTTTGAAAGGGACCTTGGTCGTGGCTTCAATTTAGAAGCGAGTTACAGCTTCAATCGGGGAATTCATCTTTGGCGCGAATTCAATGCGAATGCACCAAGACTGCCAGCCGGCTACCGCGATTTCGCTGAGTATCTGATCTCAAGAGACTTCGCTAACTTTAGGACCAGCACCCTTGGATTAAGACCGCTTTACAACGCGACTGGCGCCGGCGAGCTAGTACGGTTTGTACTCGCTCCAATCGATAACAATCCCAATACCATCGGACGCATGACTGAATTCGGAGTTCCGATCTCGCTGATCAATATGAATAGCTTCAGCTCCAGCACCGCAGTCGATGTTGCGCTTGCAGCCCTTAACAACTTGCGCCCCGATCCGGGAAGGGCGGAGGTCGAGCAGCTAATTTCAGTGGGAAACAGTTTTTATCACGGTCTCACTTTTGAAGTGCGCCGGAGGTTGGTTCAGTCTGATAGCAATCTAAAGTTTTCTTTTCGCGCCAGCTACACTCTTTCTCGTCTGATCGACGATGGTGTTGTGAACACCTCTGACGCACTTGTCGCTGGAGACTTTTATTCGGAACGCGCTCGCAGCTTGCTCGACCGCAGACACCGAATTGTCTTCGCCGGTACGTTAGATCTGCCGGCGTGGTTGGGTGGGCTCAGTGTCGCGCCGATCTGGCGTCTGGCCTCGGGCGCGCCGTTCAACATCTCGTTAGGAGGTGTGGATAGAAATCTCGACGACGTGGGAAATGATCGTCCTACTTATTCCGGTGATCCGCGTTTGCTGCGTTGGCGCGCTCCGGGTCAACCGTTAGCGCCTGAGGTGATCAATTCTTTCGAATTGCCAACCATCGGACGAATAGGAACACTTGCGCGTAACGCGGCCCGTGGACCAGGAACCTTTTCGCTGGATCTGAATCTCACTCGCCAGTTTCAAGTGAGTGAGCGAGTGCGCATCCGGCCCGCGATCGAGTTCGATAACGTACTAAACAAAACTGTTTTTAGTTTCGGAAGCGAGTTCATTAACTTCAATGCGCTGTCGCCAACCGCGACGCCCGAGCAGCGGCAGGCGTTTGCCGACTCCTTTATGGTGGCAACGCGCACACAGCGGCACCGGCAGATTCGTCTCGGTATACGGATCGACTTTTAGATCTGGATTGAGGAACGCGCGGGATCACTTTGTAGGGGTGTCCCCTCGGCGGGCGCCCCTCGTTACATCGCAAGGATCTGTTCGGATCACGGGGGCGGCCACGGAGTGCCGCCCCTACAAAGTCTCCCCGGCTTGGGAGAAAGATGCGTTCGAAGCGGAGTGGAGGTTAGTGGTGACTCTGAGTCCGGCGAACATCTTTCGAGTGTGAGTGGCGTCCGCTGTCTTCGGCTCTCTGCGACTCATTGCGATTTCGCTGTTGGTCCTTCCCCTGAACATCTGCTCGCTCGCATCGGGCGCGCGATTTCTCAATTCTTCTTTTCATCCAACTGGTCATCTCTTACACGGGTCCTTGTCTGTTACCCAGCTCACTGGGCAACTTATTCTCTTAGCGACTAATGCTTTCTACGAGTAATGACGTAATTCCGATCAATATTTCCTCGTGTGGTTTGCCGCCGTAGCTCTTCAATTCGCAGCTTGCGTGCCAAGCCGTCAATTTGCGATCGGGCTCGAATGGATCTCGTGACTTACTTCTCGTCCAGAACTTCGGGATCCTGGTTACTCACTGCAAAGACGTATGAATCCTCAGGTTTTGCGGCGATTCCATAAACTTCTTCAGTTGCTGGCGCGAAGCCGGAGTGATTAATTAGAGGGATGCAAGGCTGAGCTACGACTGCTGCGACCAGGCGCAGCAGTTTGCTGACATACGATATCGTGACCTCAGATCCGAAATGAGCAAGAAGTGCTAAACTCCTGCCCTGTCTCAATGGACCCTGCGGACCCTGCAAAACCCAGAAATATGGTTAACCCATCTTCCGAGTCAGACCACATCAACGAAGCCGATTCCGCTTTGCTCGATGCCGAGTTGTTCGTGAAATACAAGGCGCCAGAGCGGGCCATCAAGCGTCTGCGCGCCGCCCTCGAACGTAATCCGCGTTCGATCCAGCTTCGCGAGCGGTTGCGCGAAGTAGCCGCCGCCCACAAGCACCCGGAAGAGGCGGCGCGCCAATGTCTGGCCCTCGCGAGTCTCTACATCGAACGAGAAGATTTCGATGCCGCTTACGACCGGCTGATCGAGGCCAAACAGCTCGATACGCGTATCAACATCGCGAGTGGATTGGAAGCGATTCGTCGCGCGCGGCGTCCGGATCTGCGACCGCAGCAATCTGGTCCAGAACCGCAGATTCAGCGATCGGCAACGCTCGCCGGCGACCTCACCACCATCAGTGTGTTTGATGTGGTCCAGGTGATTGAGAACGCAAAACTCACGGGCCGGTTGACCTTGAGTGGCGAGGCGCAAAACGGTGTGGTGTTTTTCAATCAAGGCAGGATTGTTGATGCTGAGTCCGCCGGTTCTAAGGGTGAGGAAGGCTTTCGTCACATTGTAGAGATCACGAACGGCATGTTTGAGTTTCAGAAATCACCAGCGGAGTTCCCCGTTAACATTCAGGCTACGAGTAATACAAATCTGCTACTCGATACGCTGCGCCAACTCGACGAAACAAAAGCCTGACAGCCCCTTTAATGATTCGAAACCTTCCGAACAGTACCCTTCAAGCTTTTCACTGGGAGCGCGGACGGCCTCGTCCGCAAGATGCGTCTCCTCGAACCGCAATTGAACCTTCACCAGCATGGTAGCGAACGGTGGCGGACGAGGCCGACCGCGCTCCCAGCGTGGGTAGCTCAATCCAACAGCACTCTCGTGTTCAGCGCTTCGCCGTGTTCGATGGCCATCAGCAGACGGAGAAACTGCAGGTAGTTTGTGCTGCGGGTCCTGAGTCGCCACGCTTCCGATTGATTGAGATCGGTTCGCAACAGAAGATCGAGAAAGTCGTAATAGTCTCCCGCAGCCGCGTTTGGGAGCTCCCGCGTGTAACTTGTCTCGTCGAAGTCTTCCGAACGAAAGCCCGCCAGCAAGTCGAAGACGTGATCAGTCGTGATGTTTGCGCCGGCGCGACTTAACTTGATCGGCAACCGCAACTCAAAAAACCGTAATCCCTCTGTCGTCGTAATCCTTCGCAACTCTTTGGTTCCTTCGCCATCAAACGGAGATTCGGAATCAACCAGGATGCGCAGCAGTCTCGGCTGGTCTTGCTCATCAAGCGTGTCCAACGCGAGTTGCACGCGGTCCGCGAAGAACTTTTCAAACTGGGCCTCGATTGGATAAGTAATACGACCGAGACAACCGACCGCTTCGCCTTCGCCCGCTATTTCGACCGGCAGACAGGCCGGGCACGACGCGCAAACAATCGTCTCGGCTTGCATGACTTCGATTTCGGCGCCCGCGTTTTCGACCCACTCAATCTTGTCGTCGGTAGGCACACTCTGATCACCGGTGGTCAGGCGCGTGTGCAGATTACTCAAACGGCCCCAATCGCGCAGGTGCTTTTCTGAGTAACACGCCCGTAGCACGCAAGGATATTGGACGGCAAATTCGAGTGACATTTGGGATTGGATCGCTTGCTGAATTTCTCTGAAATGACTAACACAGCGATTAGGGCTCGGCAAGTCACCGTCGTCTCGGATGAACAAGTCAGAAACTTTTAGCCGCGGATTAACGCGGATAGAACGGATCTGAAGTAGGACATAGCGAAAGGCCTTTTAAGAGAAAGGCTTGGTAAGACAAGATGCGAAGGCCGAGTTCGCCTTCCGCTTTTTCAGATCACTTCAATCCGCGTTAATCAGCGGCTAATTTCCGGCTGAGTGCGAAGCGTTGCAACTGTGACAGGCAGGAATGCCTGTCCTACTGCCTTGTGTTAAGCTTTCCGCTCCTTTGGCAGGCGCACAATTGCTGTCGGAAAATCAAACTTGATAAGGAGAGAAGATGCCACTTCGTCAGGAACTTCTGGAGATCCTTGCCTGTCCGGCATGCAAGTCCAAAGTTGAACTCAAGCCGGATGGCAGCGGTCTCAAGTGCAACGAATGCAAACGTGTTTACCCGATCCGCGAAGACATTCCGGTGATGTTGATCGATGAGGCGACGGTGGAAGATGGGGGTTCAGACAGATGATTTTTGTCCGTGGTCAGTGGTCAGTTGTCCGTGGTCAGTTGTCCGTTGTCCGTTGTTCTCCTGTCGTGAGTGATAAGGTTTTCCCAGTCGACGATAAGCTACCGAATACATACAACTGACCACGGACCACGGACCACGGACCACGGACCACGGACCACGGACCACGGACAACTGACAGTCCCTAATATGAACAGTCTGCGTGAAATTCTCGAGCGGTCTGCGCAGTTCCGCGGGCTCACCAAAGGCGAGTCACTGGTTGAGAATGCGCCCCAACCGCTGGGCCCTGCTCGCTGGAATTGGGACGAGGTCGAACGTGTACTCGTGATTCGCCTGCGATCGATTGGCGATACCGTATTGTCCACCCCATCGCTCTTCGCTTTGAAAAGATTTCTGCCGCGCGTTCGCGTGGACATGCTCCTTGAAGATTGGGTTGCACCGGTGCTTGATGGGTTTGAATATGTTGATAACGTCATCACCCTGAAGAAGGGCAGTACCGCTTCGCGCGCCCGAGTAGCACGACAACTGCGGGCGACACGATATGACGTTGTTTACAATCTTCATGGCGGGACAACGGCGACGCTGTTAGCACGCGCGACAGGCGCGAGACATCGAGTCGGTTACGCCAATTATCAGTACGCGCGTTTGCATCAACATCTTGCGCCGGCTTCCGCGCTGTTGTGGGGAAAGAGCAAAACGCATTCTGTCGAGCAACAACTGGCGCTGTTTGGTTGGACTGGCGTGCCCTCGAGCGATCGACCCGCGACGAGGTTGGCCGTAACCAACGAAGCCGATAAGAGTATTTCACTGCGGCTGCAAAGCGCTGGACTGACTCAAACAAATTCCTTTGTGTTAATGCATCCAGCAGCCGCCTTTGCGACCAAGCAGTGGGCGATAGAGAAATTTGCGCAAGTGGCCGTTAGGCTCTACAACTTAGGCTTGGCCACGATCGTCGTCACTGCTCCCGCGGAAGCAGCCCTGGCGGCGCGTCTGGAAAAGGAATCTGGAGTACCCATCATTTCTTTTAGTAACCTATCGTTGCCGGAAGTGACGGCGCTGGCGGCGCGTGCGCGGATGTTTGTTGGTAACGATAGTGGCGTCGCCCATATGGCGGCTGCTGTTGGTGCTCCGTCGGTCGTGATTTTCGGTTCTTCAAATATCGATCACTGGGCGCCATGGGCCACCGCGCCCGCCGTCGTCGTGCGCGAAGAGTTAGAATGCCAGCCTTGTCACGGATATTTCTGCGAGAAGTTTCCGCAGCCTGAGTGCATTCAACGAGTGCCGGTTGAAAAGGTTGTCAATGCGGTTGAAAGGGTGCTTCGTGAAAGTGCCACTTGAGCGGCCCCAATGTAAGAGAAACCGCGAGGCTCTTCCCCGGGAGCGCGGACGGCCCGTCCGCCTTAAGCTGCGCCTCCCTCAGGCTGGAGTGCACTATTCAATCGCGACCAACTGGCATTCAACGTTGTAGCGGACGGACCGTCCGCGCTCCACAGGGAACCGTCGCGATACCTCCGGCGGTGAACGCTTGGGCGACTCCAACCGAACGAGATGACCGCACAACTAACCAAACAACGAGCTGGTGAGATCCTGCGGACGATCGCTGATCGTCGTATCGTGGTTTTGGGTGACGTCATGCTCGATGAATTTGTGTGGGGAGACGTCACGCGAATCTCTCCGGAAGCTCCGGTTCCGGTCGTTGACATTCGTCGCGAATCGGTTCATCTGGGCGGTGCGGCAAATGTCCTGGCGAATCTGATCTCGCTTGGTGCAAAAGGCGCCGTCGTGGGCGTGACCGGCAACGACGCCGCCGGCGAGCGGCTCAGAGGTGCGTTGCGAGAATGCAATCCGGAACAAGCAAACGATTACCTGCCAATCGATCGAACCAGACCATCGACCGTTAAGACTCGGATCATTGCGCATAGCCAACTCGTAGTTAGGGCCGATCGCGAGGATCGTCGTCCGTTAGATCAGGAGATGGAAGGGCTGATCATTAAGTCGCTTCGCGAGGCACTCCGAAATGCCGATGCACTTGTAATTTCCGACTATGACAAGGGTGTCGTTACCCCGCGTATTCTGAGGACGATTCTTCCCGACGCGTATGAACGGATTCCCGTTCTGATCGATCCCAAGATCCGTAACTTCGCATCTTACACACCGGCTACCCTGGTAACGCCGAATCATCATGAGGCGCTCAAAATGGCAAGTCTCGAGGAGGATTCAGATTCGGGTTTGCATCTGGCGGCTAGTCGCATTCGCATGCAACTAAACTGCGATGCCGTGCTAATCACTCGCGGTGATAGAGGGATGATGTTGCTCGATGGCAGCGGAGAGCCCGTTTACGTTAAGACGACGGCCCGCGAAGTCTATGACGTAACCGGCGCCGGTGATACCGTAATCGCCACTTTGGCGTCGGCACTCGCCGCTGGGGCTTCGACGATTGAATCTGCCCATCTCGCAAATCACGCTGCGGGAATTGTCGTTGGCAAAGTAGGTACTGCAACCGTTACTGCTGATGAACTACTCGCGTCGTTCGACTAAATAAAGATGGTTGGCACGACTCTCCGAAATTATCGCATTCTCGAGAAGCTCGGCGCTGGCGGGCAGGGAGAAGTGTTCAAAGCCACCGACTCAAAACTGGGCCGTACCGTAGTTATTAAGGTCCTGCCAAAAGAGTTGACGTCGAAAGAAGCGAACCTGAAGCGTTTTGAACGAGAAGCGCGGCTCGCCTCGTCTCTGGATCACCCGAACATCTGCACAATTTTTGATCTCGATGAAGCGGATGGCCTGCACTTCATCGCCATGCAGCACGTCGAGGGAAAGAATGTGAGGCAGTTGGTGGGCGGTCGGCCGCTGGAACTTAAGAGCGCGCTTGCAATTGCGATCCAGGTGGCCGACGCGCTCGCTGCTGCACATGCGCGCGGCATCATTCATCGCGACATCAAGTCCGGAAATGTCATGGTGACGCCGTCGGGCCAGGTCAAGGTTTTGGATTTCGGTCTCGCCAAACTGCTCGATGACGAGCAAGCCGGAATGAGTGGCATTCATCGCACTGAGCTGACGGAAGTCGGCGTGCCTTATGGTACTGCGACATATGCCGCGCCGGAGCAGGCCCGCGGCGATCGCGTCGACAAGCGCGCAGACATCTTTTCGACGGGTGTGCTGTTGTATGAAATGCTCGCCGGTACATGGCCCTTCCGCGGCAAAACTACGATCGATGTGCGACATGCGGTGCTGCACGATGCGCCTAGACCGATTGCCGAGATGCGAACGGATCCGCTGCCCCTGCGCATTCAGCAGATTCTGGACCGCTCGATGGCGAAGGAACCACGCGACCGTTATCAGAAGATGGAAGAACTGCGCGACGATCTACGAAGTGTCGTGCAGGAGGTGGCGGGTTTTGAAGCAACCGGTCTGGGGATGGCGACTGAAGCACCGCGCCATGTGGCTGGCGATAATCCGGTTTCGCGCGCTGTTAGATGGTTGCGAGCTGTTACGAAGAGTGAGGCGCCAACTTCCGCGCCTGGTTTCACCGTCAGCGCCAGCGGTTCCAAACAGCCGATTCACGAAACACCGTTCACTACGATTGCCGATCAGGAGAAGAAAAGTCTCGCTATCCTTTGTTTCCGTAACCTTAGTAACGATCCCGCGTCGAGTTTCTATGAATTCTCGCTTGCCGATGCCGTGATCACTGAACTCGCGCGCGTGCGCTCACTCGTCGTGCGGCCGTCGTCCGTCATTGCCAGATATCAGGGACAGACACGCGACCCGCGAGAGATTGGCAGCGAGCTCGGAGTGAATGCAGTACTGACTGCGGGTTTCATGCATGCCGGTGAAAAGTTTCGCGTAACCGCTCAACTGCTCGATGTGGCCACGGGAGAGATTATTTGGAGCGATCGCATCGACACTTCCGCAGCCGACATCATCGCCGTGCAGGACACAATTGCTCAGCGCATCGTCGAGGGATTACGCCTCGAGCTAAGTCCCGCCGAGCAGGTCGGAATGGCAAAACCATCGACTGAGAACGCGGTCGCTTACGAGCAATATTTGCGCGGTCGCGATCTTTTTGCGCGATTCATCTTTCGCAGTCTTTCACCCGAGGACTGCAGCGCCGCAATCGAACATTTCCAGCGGGCGATTGAACTGGATGCGAATTTTGCACTTGCTCACGACGGACTCGGCGCCGCTTACGTGAATCGAGTCTTCAAAGGGTTTGGCGGCGCTGAAGATTACGAACGGGCAGAAGTTGCTTTCAAAAAGGCGCTGGAGATCGATCCGCGTTTAGTCGAAGCGCGCATGTTGATGGTCTTCGTGTATCTCTGGCGTGGAGAAAAGCAGAAGGCGCGAGACGAGGTGATGCGCGCCCGCCGAGAAGCCCCGGACGAAGCAGTAGTCTATTTTGTGAAAGCTACGCTGCATCGTTTGGATGGAGAATATGGTCGCGCTCTGCGCAGTCTCGATCGCCTGGTGCGACTCGATCCGGCAGCTCATGTTGTCGCGAGTTACAATCGTGCTCTCTTACAGATGTACATGGGCCACTTCGATGAGACCATGCGCCAGTTGGATAATGCCGGCGAACCCGACAATCCGTTAGTGCGCACCTTTCGAGCGCTTGCTTTGTATTACACCGGCCAAACGGATGCCGCGGCGGAGCTAATGCAACAGGTCGTCAAAAGGCACCCAAACATGCATGGTGTGCGACCATTCCTCGCGATGTTTCTCAGTGCCCAGGGAAAACATGAAGAGGCTTTACAACAACTCAGCGATGACGTGATTAGTAATGGCGAGGTTGATGCCGACATCGCCTACTCCATCGCGTCCGTGTACGCTTTGGAGGAAGATCGCGAGCAAGCATTCATGTGGCTGGAGCGGACAATTGCTTTGGGGAATGAAAATGGCCCATGCTTTCAGAGCGATCCAAACTGGACTGTGCTCAGAACCGATCCTCGGTTTACTGAGTTGATGACCAGAGTGCGGCCAGATCGCGCGCAGAGGCACACTGAGGCTCCGCCCGTATAGTCAGACTCTTATCAATAGAAATGATCACAAAAAAACGCGTCAACTTATTAGTTAGTTCGATTGTCCTCTATACGCTGCTGCTCGCGGGCGCGCCGGTTTGTTTGTCCCAAAGAATGCCGCCGACGGTGGCGCCGGCTCCATCGATGCCCGCGCCGCCTCCACCCGCTCCGTCGAAGCCGGCGCGGCCGCAAGCACAGCCGACGCCGCCAGCATATCCGTCTCCTTCGCCAGGGTCGCAAACCAGAGTTGCTGTTTCCACAGCGACAGTTGCTGACTTGCAGTCTCGCATCGGAGAAGTTTTGCGCAAGCCTGAGTTTTCTTCTGCCATGATCGGTATCAAGGTGGCCTCACTCGATTCCGGTCGCGTGGTTTTCGAACAGGACGCGAACAAGCTTTTGCGTCCGGCTTCGAATATGAAGATCTACACAGTCGCTGCAGCGCTAGATCGCCTTTCGCCAGAGTATCGTTACTCGACGAGCGTCTATGCGGCAACGCGACCTGACGCGGCGGGCATTGTTCACGGAGATCTCACCATCTACGGCCGCGGCGATCCGTCAATGGCGGCCCGTTTCAATGGCGGCGATTACTTCAAATCCGTCGAGGAGCTCGCGACGCGAATCGCAGCCGCGGGTGTGAAACGAATTGAAGGCGACCTCGTCGGCGACGAAACCTACTTCACTGGTCCGCAATATGGTTCCGGTTGGGAATGGGAAGATCTGCAGTGGTGGTACGGCGCGGAGGTGAGTGCGCTAACGATCAACGACAACGCGCTGGATCTTTCGGTGAAGCCGGGCGCGAAGGTGGGAGCGCCGGCGGTGATCACGGTCGGTCCACCCGATCCGCTATTGACCATTGTGAATCAGGTGGTGACCGGTGCGGCGGGAACGAAAAGAAGTCTCAGCATCTATCGCGGTCTGGGCACGCATGTTCTCGAGTTGGTCGGCTCGATGCCTCTCGACGATCGCGGTTACACGGGAGGCGTCGGCATCTCGCATCCCGCCATGTTGTTTGTTTATCTGCTCCGTTCGTCACTGTCAAAACGTGGCGTCATTATTACTGGCCGATCGCGCACTTTGCCGGCCTCGGCGTCTGGAGTGCCCGCGATAACCGTAGACAAATCGAGCCTTGTTGAGCTTACAACCGTGCAGTCGCCCCCACTCAGCGTGATCGCTGCTCAAACTCTAAAACCCAGTCAGAACCTGTACACGGAACTGATTTTGAGGACGCTTGGAAAAGTTGTGCCGCCACCACCTACAGTTTTGCCAAACGCATTGCGAACCAGCGAGGGCGCGGGATTAGAGATCGTGAAGGCATTTCTCCGCGATACGGGTGTTAATCCGGCTGCGCTGGTGCTGTCAGATGGTTCCGGTCTGTCGCGCAATGACATGATCACCGCTGAAGCAACTCTGCAATTGCTTATCTACATGAGCCGCCATCAACATGCCGCTGCGTTTCGCGAAGCGCTGCCAATCGCCGGCGTTGACGGAACTTTGCGTAATCGTATGAAGGGAACGCCCGCGGAAAACAATGTGCGGGCGAAAACAGGATCGCTTAGCTCAGCAGCAAGTTTGTCGGGTTACTTGACCACGACCTCGGGCGAACGATTGGTGTTTTCAATTATGGTGAACAACTATCCGGAAGACGCTGAACCGCGTTCGGCAGTGATCGATCCGATCGTGGTTTTACTGGCCTCCTTTGCCGGAAGATCCTGAATCCATAGTGTTGAGTCCTGAGTGTACAAAATTCCTGGCGGTCATGAGGTCAGTACCACCTCGCGGTAGCGGGTGGGGCGCACCAACGCGTTCTTTGGGGGTTTTATGCTCGACTCAGCACAACCCCCACCCGCTACCGCGAGGTGGT
>JANNON010000606.1:0-5788 GCA_031399105.1 Blastocatellia bacterium
CAGACACCAAGCCCGGCGAGGATGGCGCCCCCAAAAAGGGACGCTCAGTGTCCGGTGGGGTTCTGAACGGCAAGGCGTTGAGTTTGCCTAAACCTGATTATCCGATTGAAGCTCAGAACGCCGGGGTGGTGGGAGCGGTTGCAGTCCAGGTTACTGTGGATGAAACAGGCAACGTGATTGAAGCGAAAGCGGTTTCGGGTCATCCCTTATTGCAACAGGCCGCCCTTACTGCAGCGTTTTCAGCGCGCTTCTCGCAGACCATATTGATGGGCGAAGCAGTGAAGGTAACGGGATTGCTTACGTACCAGTTCAAATAGAAACAGGCGCATCCTAAACGCTGGACTCTGACTACCTTTGACTAAGGGTGCTTCTGAAGTGCCACTTCGTGAGGTAGATCCTGCGAATCGCGGGTAGTGATGCAGTTTTGAGGTCTGTAAATGGATACGCCGCAAAAGTCATGAAGTCAGTACCACCCGCGGTAGAGACTGTGTGTGAACTAACCCGCTGAATTAGGAAGACCAGATGGGCAGTCTCACTGTCAGGAAGGTGGACCCTGTCCCCGCGTGAGTTTGGGCGCAATGAAGATCGGTAGAATCTTGAATCTGCCAACTGACCTTGAAACTAAGGCGACTTGAAGCGGGGACAGGGTCCGCCTTCCTGACAGTGAGACTACGCATCTTGATTAGACTCCTTAACCGAATTGCGTTAATCCTGTCTGATCTTACCCAATGCCGAAAATACTTAAGCGACTCGATGCCGGCCACGCACGTCTACTCGAAAGGGTCGCACCACTTGATGATGCGATCTTCAGTCGCCGTCCCGGTGACGACGCGTGGAGTGTTGCTGAGATCGTCCATCATCTCAGTCTGGTTGAGGAAAGGGTCATCACAGAACTAGAGCGTGCGCTGCAACAACCACCTAAACAACTCGGATTACTGCGCCGTCTGATGCCGACCCGCATCGTAGGCTCGCGAATGATCAAGGTGAAGTCGCCGAAGGCGGTCACTCCGTCCAATTCCGGCACCAAGCAGCAGACCATTAAAGCGCTCGACGACGCGAGAGCAAAACTAAAAGACCTTTACGAGAAACACGGCGAGGCCCGTTTGAAGCAAGCCGTATTCAAGCATCCATTTCTCGGAGAGATCAGCGGCGTCGCCACAATCTCGTTTGTTGCTTATCACGAGCAGAGGCATTACAAGCAAATCTGTGAAGTCATCAAGAAACTAAACAACGCTTGACGCTTCACTCTGCCCGGTCTATCTTCGCTCGCATTCATTCATTCCAGCCTTCTTGGGAGTCCCTTTTAATGTCAACTCAGATCGCCGCAGCGCCGGCGTGGTCGATTGCAAATTATCTCGAGAACACAAACGGTCATCTGACCATCGATGGCAGCGACGCGCTCGAACTAATTCGACAATACGGGTCGCCGCTTTTTGTTTTCTCTGCCCCACGCATTCAGGCGAACATCGACCGCTTGAAACGCGCCGCGGCTGACGTCGAACGTCCCGTTCGTTTCTTTTACGCTTCAAAAGCCAACTCGAATATGGCCGTGCTGAAGACCGTGCTCGCAGCGGGCATCGATGTCGAAGTAAACAGCGGCGGCGAATTGTTCAAAGCGTTGCGCGTGGGCTTTGCTGCTGACCAGATCATCTTTAACGGCACGAGCAAGAGCGATGCTGAACTTGACGAAGCGGTGCGCGCCGGAATTCATGCAATCAACGTCGATTCAATTTATGAGATCGGGCTGGTTGAAGAAGCCGTCAGGAGAGTTGCGCGCGAGACGCGTGAACCAACCAAGCCGGCCCGTATTGCACTGCGGCTGGTCCCTGAAATCGGCACCAGGTCTCATCTTGGTTTGCAGACAGCATTGCTGACTTCAAAGTTTGGCATCTCATCGTCAGAGGTACTCGACGCTTTTCGTCGCGGTCTACAAAATCCGGATCTGATCCACGTCTGTGGCATTCACATTCACGTCGGCTCGCAAACTCCCGATGTCGAACCGTTTGCCGATGCCTTCAGCAGCATGTGGGAACACCTCGTGACGATCCACCGCGAAACGGGCCATACCCTCGAGCACATCAATCTGGGCGGCGGCATCCCCGTTAACTACTTGCGCGATCCAGCTCAGGCTGATCAACTGCCGGAACATGAACGCGACATGTTAGGAGCGAGCCTCGAACCATCGGATGTTTTGAAAGCCGCTTTGCGAGTGGCTCGTGAGTCGGCTCGAGCAGTAAATGCTGAGCATCTGCTTGACCAGATCACGATTCTGCTTGAACCAGGGCGCAGTGTGATTTCCGATGCCGGCCTGGTCCTGACCACCGTGTTGAATATCAAGCAGCGTCCGGAAACCGGCGATGTTTGGTTGCTCACCGACGCCGGCTACAACCTGATGCTCTCGATGAACAACTACAAATGGTACTACCACCTGATTTCAGCGAGCCGCGCCGGCGAATCGCACCATCAGGAGTACAAGGTTGCCGGTCCATTGTGCGATTCGGGTGATGTCTACTTCGACATTGAACGCGGTGGTCGCTTGCCGGATTACCGAAATCTTCCCGTTGACGTAAAACCCGGCGAGATTCTGGCACTGCTCAACAGCGGTGCTTACTCACTTGCACAGATGTTTCCATACAACGGCCGGCCGCTTCCCGCCGCCGTGATTACGCACCAAAACGGTCGCGTCGAGGTTGCCAGGAGACGCGATACTTATGAAGACCTGCTCACGGGCGATGTCTGGTAACTCAGTGTGAACTACACCGAAAAACCCTCCCGCCGGGAGTTTCTCAAGACCGCGAGTATCGCCGCGGCTGGCGTGCCACTATTCTTCAGCCCGGCGATTCAACGACGCAAATACTCCTGCATCATTATCGGCGCCGGACTTTCGGGTCTGGCTGCGGCACGACTGCTGAAAAGTCTCCGCTGGCAAGTGACTGTCCTTGAAGCAAGGGAACGCACTGGCGGTCGAGTCTTCTCTTACAGTTTCAAAGAAAATACCAATCTGGTTTGTGAGATGGGTGCCGAGTGGATAGGAGCGAGCCACGAGCGGATGAAGGCACTCTGCCATAACTTCAAAATCCCGCTCAAAGATCATCGCTTTGAAGCTTCGTTGATGCGCGATGGCGTGGTGAAGCAGCCGGGTCAATGGGACTTCTCGCCAAAAGCCAAGGCAGCGTTTGAGAAGTTTCGCAAGGCTTATCACAACTACAAACCGCGCGATCACGTTCGCCTCGATCAATACGATTGGTGGACCTGGCTGGACTCGATTGGATTTACGGAAGACGATCTGCTGCTGCGCGATCTGCAGGACAGCACGGATTTCGGTGAATCGATCAGGATGGTTTCCGCCTTCGCCGCGGCCGCCGAATATTTCGAATCAAGTCCCGCCAATGAAATGGATTTCAAAATGGAGGGCGGAAATTCGCGGCTGATAAATGAGCTTGCAAGCGCGATTGGACAGGACTCAATTTTGACGGGAATGGCTGTTGAGAAAATTGTTCAACGCGGGGGGCGAGTTCGAGTCACGGCCGGCGGCAGACAGTTTGTTGCGGACGCCTGCATTTGTACTGTGCCGGTTCGCACCCTGCAAAATATTGTCTTCGATCCGCCCCTTCCTTCAGTTCAACGCGCCGCGGCGGACAAGCTTCAATACGCGCGGATTATTAAAAACTCCGTGCTCTTCAATGAGCGCTTTTGGCGGGCGGAAGACTTTTCGTTAGTGAGTGACGTGACGTCGCACTACTATTTCCACAGCACGAAGGACCAGCCGAATAAACAGGGCATTCTTTGCAGCTATGCGATTGGCGAAAAGGCCGATGTGCTGGCTTCGCAAAGCAATCGGCGACGCAGCGAGATCATCACGCGCGACCTGCTGCCATTCAATGAACGCGCGCCAGAACTCGCGGCGAATATCAACTCGTATGCGTGGCAGCGAGACAAGTTCACTGAAGGCGCTTACGCGGTTTATCGTCCCGGCCAATGGTTCACGCTACGGCCCATTCTCGGCCGGCCACACGGGAAAGTTCTTTTCGCCGGCGAGCACCTCGCTGACTGGCAAGGGTTCATGGAAGGGGCGATAGTCACTGGCGAGGAAGCGGCAGAGTCCCTGGCTAAATGAAGTCAGTACCGATACGCGGTAGCGTCGGGTCACCGGCTCATTACCACTTATCATTGTCTGTTACGCTGACCCGACGCTACCGCGTGTCGGTACTGACTTCATCAGCACAACCACTTGTTTGCGATTGAAGGAAACACGATGCAACAATTCACACATCCGGAACTGATTCGCGGTCTTGGCCCAATCGCGGCCATCTCAATCAACGTCGGCAACATCATCGGGACTGGGATCTTCCTGAAAGCTCGCGTGATGACTTGTAACGTCGGCACACCTGGAAAAGTGATCCTGGTTTGGGTCCTCGCAGGATTGTTGGCATTGGCCGGTGCGCTAACTTATGCCGAACTCACAACGATGCGGCCGCATGCGGGCGCAGAGTACGTAATCACAAAGGATGCCTACGGTAAGGTTTGGGGCTTTCTCAACGGTTGGTCGCAAATGCTGATCTCGCGCACAGCTTCTGCCGCGGCGTTGGCAGTCGGCTTTGCAATCTTCATGAACGATCTGATGGGGGGAAGTCTCAAAACTGTCTACTACTCGTTCACGATGCCGTTATTTGGGCATACGGTTGAATTAGGATCACTGACAGTCGTGGCGCTGGTCACCATTGCGGTGACTACCTTGATCAATTGCGCTTCGGTCAGTGTGAGCGGGCACGTTGCTTCGCTGGTTACGGTATTAAAGGTATTGGTCGTGCTGGGAGTCGGGGTGGCGGCCTTTTTCTATCAAGACGGAACTTGGAGCCACTTCTCGATGTCTAGTGCAGCGCCGTGTGACGGAGAAGTGACCGGTGGTGGTGTTTTTGCTTTTGGCGCCGCGATGGTCGGGGCGCTGTGGGCTTACGATGGCTGGAATAATATTTCTTACATGGCCGGTGAGGTGAAACACCCCGAGCGTAATCTGCCGCTGGCGTTGATCGCCAGCATGATTGTCATCATCGCTCTGTATGTCATCGTAAACGTCAGCTACTTCTACGTTATGACACCCACAGAAGTAGCAAGTGTTGACGCGAGTGCTTCATCGGTGGCTGCTGAATCAATCGGAAGAGTTCTCGGACCGGTCGCAGTTACGATTATGGCTGCAGTGATGATGCTTTCATCCTGGGGCTCACTGCAGTCTTCAATCCTGGGAACCGCGCGTATACCGTATGCGATGGCCCGCGATGGAGTCTTCTTTCAAAGCTTAGCGAGGGTCTCGTCCAGAAGCGTGCCGGTAATCTCCCTGGTAGTGCAGGCGATCTGGGCATCGATTCTGACGCTCTCGGGATCGTTTGATCAACTCACCGATCTCGCGATTTTCGCTTTCTGGCTTTTCTACGCGATGGTGGTAGGTGCGGTCTTCATCCTTCGCCGGCGCGAACCCGATGCGCCGCGACCATATCGTGTTTGGGGCTACCCGGTGCTGCCCGCGCTATTCATTCTCGTCACGATCTATATCATCGGCACACAGATCTGGAACTATCCGGTGCGGTCGCTCATGGGCTTGATAATCATCGCCGCTGGGCTGCCAGTGTTTTGGTATTTTGAGAGGAAGAACCGCGCTAATAACGCCACTTCGAGGTAGCAGGTAGGATTGCTTTCGATTTTAGCCACTTACTTCTGATTAATCCCTCAAGGGTGAAAGTCTCACAGTCAGGAAGGCGGACCCTGTCCCCGCTTCAACTTTCATAACCAC
>JANNON010000613.1:0-1654 GCA_031399105.1 Blastocatellia bacterium
AGATTGGCTCGCTATGGACCGATTGCCCGATTTGGTCTCGGTTCGTATTGAATTCAGAGATCAGGCTCAGGCACCTGTGACAGTGCTGGTTGCAATCCGCCAGCGCGTATAAATTCAGTTAGCCGGCAACAGCTGGTTCGCCCAACCGTAACGTCTTAACGATTCGTTACGGATCGACAAAGACCGTGGCGATGGTCGCGCCATGTCGGGTTCGTTACCGTTCTTCAACCATTGTTAACTACGATTCGTGCGCCAGCCGAACGGTTGGTCGACGGAGCCAGGGCATGCTTGCCAAGACGATGGTCCAATCTTCCGGCAGTTTGCGGGTGCTGGGAGAAGCATTCCGCACGGTTTCGAGTTGGTGGCTGCGCGAACTGCAGCTCCTTTTCCCGAGCGTGCGCCTTGGGTCGTCACATGACAAGCAATCGTCGCTCCTAATCAGGTGCGAGCAGGATAGGCTATCTTGCCATTTGAATCTGGGTGGAAGCGAACAGCGAACGGAGTATCGCGTCCAACTCTTTGATGAAGCAAGGCTCGATCGATGGCTGGCAGGGCTGGGGACGACGCGTGAACGGACCAGGGTCGGCTTTGTTCTTGATGAGGCCCTGTTCTTCGTTCGGGATCTGGAGTTGCCGAGAGCGGCACTTCACGCCTTGCCGCAAATTCTCGACCAGGATCTCGCGCGGCGTACGCCGTTCGAGTCGCAAAGTGTTTGGCATGGTGGAGTCGAGCGCAGTCGTCAAGGTGACGGTTCGGCTGCTGTCGTCGAAGTTCGACACTGGATTGTCGGAAAGGAGCGAGTCAACGCTGCGCTCCGGGACGCCAACGTTTCGGAGAGCGCCGTCGATTTCCTCGTGGTGGCTGGCGAATTGGGTGATCAGCTGGCCAACATCTCGATGCGGCAGCCGATGGCGCCGGTGGCGTTGTGGGTACCTCGTGCAATCCAGTTGCTCACGGTCCTCGCGATCATGGCGCTTGCGGTCGGTTTAGGCCTGATCAGCAGCGTGCAATCGCGGACGGCCAGCCGGGTCGATGAGGAACTCGCGGCAGCGCGCCAATCGATGGGTGTTGCAAATTCCGGCGGTGTGTCCCGGTTCATTCTGCAGAGGTCGGAAGCGTCGGTCGCTGCGATCTGGGACGAGTTATCGCGAATTCTGCCCGACGATACTTATCTCGGCGATTTGCGGATCGCCGAGGGAAAGGTTCTCCTTTCCGGATTTTCGGCGGACGCTCCAAAATTAGTCAGATTGATTGGTGAGTCGCGGCTGTTCGACCAGGTCAGTCTAGTGGGAGCAATCGCGCCAAAGGCTGGGGAAGGCAAAGATCAATTCAAGCTCTCTGCTGTCGTCAAGCGAGGACGGATCGGACCAAGGTCCAATGCGTCAAATCAAAAGACTGGATTTTGATCGTGATCGATCAAGTTATCAAGCTCCGGCGCAGTTTGATCTTCATCGGCGTCAATCTCGCTTTGACGCTCTTCGTCCTTTCCTTTCTGGTCGTTCCCTTTGCAACCGCATTTGGCGAGCGCAATGACCAGATCGCCGAAAGCAAGGAACAACTCGTCCGGATCCTGTCGCTGCAGCGGGCCACATCAGGGAATGCGTTAACTGACGCTTCGAGCTTGTTGCTGCCCGGCACAGACGAGGGAGCGGTG
>JANNON010000683.1:0-2114 GCA_031399105.1 Blastocatellia bacterium
CGCTTACAATGCTTCCAAATTTGGTCTCAATGGATTCAGTGAAGCATTGATGCAGGAGGTACGACACGATGGAATCAAAGTAAGCTATATCATGCCCGGTTCGGTGAATACTGAATTTGGTGGAGACCATACGAGCGAAGAGAAAAGTTGGCAACTACAGCCTTCGGACATCGCTCGAATAGTGCTCGACCTGCTTCATCACGACGAACGAAGTCTGCCGAGTCGAGTTGAAATCAGACCCAGCCGCCCACCCAAAAAATAGAAATCAGTCTGCCGAGTTGTCACGCGTCGCCGTGGCGTTCGATCTCAAGATTCTGCAGGTATTGTTAGTGCTGTTATTTGCAACTGTCATCAAAGACGCCCATGCCCGTTAACTCCGACAAACCACAGCATTGGAAGAAGGACATAGCTCGCTCGGTCGATCTCTACAATGAGTGGTTTATTCAGTTTGCGCCAAACGCGTATAGGAGTGCGCGAGCTGAGGCAACTGTGGCTGTCGAGAGCGCTCTGAAGCTAACGGCCAATCTCACCAATCTAAGTCCAGCGGTCCTCCAGCAACACCCCGCGGTACTTCAAATGCTGCGGATGTGCACGGCTCCGCCAATCGCTCGCGACAGATTGATCGGATTATCAGGAGTACCTTCCGGTCTCGTGGGATGCATGGAAATCAGCAAGCGTCTCCCTAGGCGCGCAAACGAGCTCGACTCCAATCTCAGGCGGATTAGCGCTACTATTCTCAAGCTCTGTGATCGAGATATTTTCACATGGTTGGATAGTGGTTTGAAACCAAAGAGAACTGAGGTTCTTCGGGCCGCAACCATTGTCGCTGATCGCCTCTGCGGGTCGGTCAGTGATCCGATAGTTCGAAATGCTCAGGAGCAAAGACAATTGGCCGAGATCAAGCAGTGGTTGGAATCTCGCGGCTATACTTATGGCGGAGCTGGCTTGCGATTCGATCAACACACCCCGGGAACGTTCTCGTTTCGACAGAACGTGCCGATAAAGCTTGATGATGGAATCAAACAGGTCAATATTCCGATCGATGCCGTCGTAATGCCCAAGAAGTCGCGTGTCAATAACTTCCCTCTGCTTATCGAAGCCAAGTCCGCCGGCGATTTTACTAACACCAATAAGAGGCGAAAAGAGGAAGCGGTCAAGATTTCTCAGTTAAGACGAACGCATGGTCCACACATTCAATTTATTCTATTTCTCTGTGGATATTTTGATAGCGGGTATCTCGGCTATGAAGCGGCGGAGGGAATAGACTGGGTTTGGGAACATCGCATAGATGACCTCAAAAAGTTCGGACTTTAAGCAATGCAACATATTGATGTGATTGAGTCCTCACGCTTGAAAGTTCAGAAGCATTTGGACTCCTCAAAGACACAGGCGGAAAGGAATAAGCTGGGTCAGTTTGCAACTCCGGGTGTGCTGGCCCTAGACATTCTTGAGTACGCTCAGGCGCTTCTGCCAACAAACCAGAAGATCCGATTCCTTGATCCAGCGTTCGGCACAGGCGCGTTCTATTCGGCTTTGGTTAAGACGTTTCCTCGTTCGCGCATTGAAAGCGCCGCCGGATACGAAATTGATCAGTCCTTTGTCGATCGAGCGTCCGAACTTTGGCGGGATGAGCCATTGCAGTTAGGCAGGGCTGATTTCACAAAGTTAGTTTCACCTTCAGAAGACAATCAGCTGGCCAATCTGCTGATTTGCAATCCACCATACGTCCGACATCACCACCTTTCGAATGACGATAAGAATAGATTGAAAGAGTCGGCAAGGCGGTTAGCAGGAGTTACACTTGGCGGATTGTCAGGGCTCTATTGTTACTTCATGGCGATCGCGCATTCGTGGATGGTTCAAGGAGGACTGGCAGCCTGGTTGGTTCCCAGCGAACTCATGGACGTCAATTATGGACGCGCTCTTAAAGAGTACCTGCTTACACAGGTCACCCTTCTCTCCATTCATAGGTTCGATCCTTCGGACGTTCAGTTTGACGATGCACTGGTCTCCTCAGCAGTGATCTGGTTCAGAAAGACGAAACCACGGTCTGACCACTTAGTACGGTTCACCAGTGGTGGCACGTTGCCAAAGCCCTCAATCTCAATGGAGGT
>JANNON010000772.1:0-2528 GCA_031399105.1 Blastocatellia bacterium
TCCCTGGGGGGAACAAAGCCGTTTAGTGGGGTGCCGTCGACTGGACAAAAACTGAACTTGTCCGCGTACTCGTCTCTGCAGGTGGAACACAACTTCATCGTAACTACCTCTTTTTTCCTTTGGGCCGGCGGATTTGCACTCGCCGCAGGGTCCAAACGTCCCGCCTCTGTATAATAACTGTTTACGACGCGCTGATCGAGAAATTCTGTAGGCTCTGGAATACTCCAGCGCTCCAGAACTCTCCTCAGCTCGGCGTCTGAAATAAACTGATCGTCTGGCTCAATACTGCTCATTTCAAAGCCTTCTCCAACTTAACAACTTCCAAACTACTATTCAAATAAGGCAGCAATGCGGTTTTTAGTCGCTGCCGGGCTCGATAAATACGCGCCTTTACGGCCCCAGTATCAGCCCCGACAATGCTCGCAATCTCACTCAAAGGCAATCCCTCGTATTCGAAAAGCACCAGGGCTTCTCGCTGCAGGTCGGGCAATTCTGACATTGCCTCCTGAACCTTCAGACTAAGTTCGCGATCCAACAGTTGTCTTAGCGGCTGCTCTCTGCGAGGACTGGTTAGTTCAGCCTCCAAATCTTCAAGACCCGCTTCCCTACCGCTCTTGCGAAAGTACTTAAGTGCGAGATTGCGCGCCGCCGCATAAAGATACGTCTTCAAAGAACCCAACTCAGGGTTGAAATTCCCGGGTTTTCGAATCAAGTTCAAAAAGCAATCGTGAGTAATGTCTTCTGCCAGCTCAACCTTGCCAAGCAATCGGTAAACGAACCGAAAAATCGGATTTCGATAGCGGTGATACAACTCAAGGAACGCGGTCTGGTCGCCTTCCACTGCTCTCAAAAGCAAAACTTCGTCTGTGATTCTCTCTGGCAATCAGGCACTCGATCCTGCAGGAATCGCTTCCTGCTTTCTTATACCCACCAAAAGCCCAAAAGTTACGGTATTCGGTCGAATTCTTTTAGAACCGAGCTATTAGCGATGTCAAACTATGCGACCAACGTGACTGCAATTTCTATTCGGATGGTGTTATTGCGCACTACCAGCATCAAACCATGCGCTTTGATGCACTTACTTACCAAACGGTTGACGCGCAAATAGGCGATCTCTAAGATGTTTCATCCCCGGATTTTTACCAACCCTGTCAGGCAGATTTTGTTGGGATTTCGACGCCATCGAAGGTTTCGCGTCTCTTCTCACAAAGCGTAATTGTTTATGAACTCAGTTAACACAGCATTTCGCGCAACACTAATCGGACTCGTGTGTCTCGCAATGGTTGCTTCAACCACGACAAAAGTTCCGGCGCAAAGCAGTATTGAGCCTCAACGCGAACTGCTTCTTAATGGCTTGCGGTTACTCATCTGGCCGCGTGCCGGTGATGCCGATGTGTTGGTGAAACTACGCATTCACAGTGGGGCTGCGTTTGATCTGGCAAATAGATCGGGTCAGATGACGTTGCTCGGCGATCTTCTGTTTCCGGATCCAGCCACGCGGGAGTACTTCACCGAGGAGATGCAGGGCCGTCTCGAAGTAACCACCGACCACGATTCGATGACGGTCGTCATGAAAGGCAAGGCGAGTGAGTTTGAGAAGATTATTGAGATCTTAAGGAACGCACTGCTGACGACCCAACTAGCGCCGGAAACTGTAGCCAGCGTACGCGATGCGCGGATCAAGATCGTGAAGGACACGAGCGTTTCTCCCGCAATGCTAGCGGATCGCGCGATTGCAAGCCGTCTGTTCGGAGATTTTCCCTACGGACAGTTGTACACGGGATCGGTGGAATCACTCGGACGAGTCGATCGCGCCGATCTGATGCTCGCCCGTGATCGTTTTCTGAATCCAAATAACGCCACGCTGGCAGTTGCGGGAGGAATACAACCAGCTCGCGTACTGAGGACACTGAGACAGTTGCTTGGCAGTTGGAGGAAGAGTGAGCAGGTGGTGCCGGCTACTTTCAAACAGGCACAGTTGCCGGATGCTCGTACTCTTATCATCGCGGCGCCTTCGGACCAGAGTGCTGAAATTAGACTAGCGGTACGAGGCCTGACTCGATCCGACCGGGACGTTCCAGCTGCGACTCTCATGGCCGAGATAGCGCGAAGACGTTGGGAAAAACTCTCGCCTGAACTGTCTCGCAGTCCGGTATTTGTTCGTAACGAGGCGCGGTCACTGCCAGGAATGTTTGTGCTGGGCGCCACTGTTAATAACTCGATGACTGCTCGGACGATGGCTGGAGCCAGAGAAGTTGTAAAGTCGCTCATGGCCGCGCCTGCCACAATTGCTGAACTGGACCAGACGAAATCCGAGGTACTTTCCACTCTCAACAAAGCATTGTCACAACCCGAGGGATTGGTAGACGCCTGGCTGGACATCGATACTTACAAGCTCAGTCCGGTCGCAGAACAATTACTTCTTTACCGGAACGTTTCTGCAGACGATGTGCAGCGGGTGGCAACCAGACTCTTCAATAATGCTGCGATGGCCTCGGTCGCGATTGGAAATAGTGAACAACTGATGG
>JANNON010000800.1:0-2149 GCA_031399105.1 Blastocatellia bacterium
CTTTCATTTGGAGACTATGTCTCGGAGAGTTTGAATACGTCTTACCGGTATTTCGTCGAGGTTCCACCAGGATTGCCTCGCCTGGCAATTGAAATCTTTGACGCCGACATCGGATTGGGTGGGGCCACCGAAGACACTGCTGGGAGAGATCGTGACCGCGGCGGTTATGACACTAGCGTCAATTACGCGTTGTTCGACCCCAACGGGCTGGCACGGCCGACCCAATTCACCAGCGGGAACGCGTCTTTACCGGTCGGATCTGACAACGCCTGGCTCGCTTTTGTCGATACCACAGGTGAGTCCGCGAGCGACAACTTCACGGTCGCGGCTTACAACAACAACACCGGCATTCTTTCCTGGAGCTCCAACTGGATTGAGACCAATGATGACGGCAACGCAGGCACCGGCGAAATACTGATCACCGGGGGCCGCTTGCGCATTGAAGACGACGGAGGCACAGCGTCAACGATAGAACGCCAAGTCAACCTTAGCGGCTACACTTCAGCCACTTTCACATTCGCTTTTGAAACGGAGAACGTCGAAGCCGGCGACCAAATGCGAGTCGAGGTATCGAACAATGGCGGCGGTTCCTGGACCACCCTCGAAACTTTCACCGGGCCATTCGCTGCCTCGTCTCGCAGCTACAACATCACTGGCTCGATCGCCTCCAACACACGAGTTCGCTTTACCGAAATCACTGGCTATACAGGAACTGATCGATTCTTTGTCGACAATCTTGCTATCACAGGCGGGCCAATCACACCCGGACATTGGGAAGTGCGAATTGATATGTCTTCGGCAGCAACGGCAGGCGACGATATCAACGCGTTTGGTCTGCGAGCGCACGATGGCACGGCGGGCGCTGGAGGCACAGAGCTGAAAACTTATGTCGATTCAATCAACGGTCTCGGCTCTAACCCACCTGCTTCGGGAACAACTTCACGCAGCTACACTCTCTATCCATACGTTACCTCGGGGTGTATTTGTGCAAAGAATGATTTTGACTTCGACAGCAACAGCGGCAATGTCGGTTCGATGAGTTTCACCAGTCGGACCGGGACGTTCACGCAGAATTTTGCCTCGGCTGCACTTTCAGCTGACAACGTTTGGAGCCGTGGCAACATAGCCGGTTGGACCACTGATAAGATTGGCGACGGTTACGGTATCTGGCAGGCTGCTGTGACTGTTAATTCCTATCTGGTCGGAGGAACTCCTAACGGAAACTACGCGAATTTCTATGTAAGTAATTTTCAAGCGGCAGCTAACCCACCAACTGCCAACCCAACCACAAATGCTTTTCGCGTGTATCTGCCGACCGACGGCGGTGGTGCGCCAACCAAGCTTTATCTCAAACAGTTAGCCGTCCACGTCTTTGGCCCAAATCCTTCTGCGGTGGGCCAGCCTTCAGTCATCGACGTAATCGTGACCGTGACGAACCCGACTCCGAACGGCATCACCTTCAATGCTTCAAACTTGGTGACGGCGAACGTTCCGGGATTAGGCGTGGTTTATGCAGGGAACGCAACAGTTACTCAAGGCTCGGTTCTTACCCAGCCAGCAGTCGGTAGCACCGGCAACATCACGTGGAATCCAGGCGTGCTGGCCGCCGGAAACGCGGCGACGCTCAGTTATAGAGTCACAGTTACGCCCACCTCCGCAGGCCAGCGCCTTCCGATTACCGGACTGCCGGCCACGGGCAATGGCACGCGGGCTCAGTACATTGACGAGACTGGCAACACGACCCAGGCTCGCGCGCGTTACACCTTTGGTCCATTGTGCGAACTCGCAGTTACGGCCGGAATTCCCACCGCCGCCCCCGCAACTATCAGCGGCGTCATCACTGGAAACAACGGCTTGCCTTTGAGTGGCGTTAGCGTGAGTTTGTCGGGTGACATGACCGACCGCACGATCACCAATGCGAACGGCGCTTATCGCTTCGACAACGTGGGCACCGATGGGTTTTACTCGGTCACTCCATCACGCGCAAACTTCAGTTTCACGCCGGCGCAACGGTCCTTCTCCTTAAACGGCAATCACACAAACGCTGTCTTCACCGGTCAGGCTGGAAACGACACAGCCAATCCGCTCGATGAAGATGGTTTCTTCGTTCGGCAACACTACCTGGATTTTCTTGGTCGTGAGCCGGAGC
>JANNON010000819.1:0-9142 GCA_031399105.1 Blastocatellia bacterium
GGCGACTTTGCCCATCGCAATCAATTCAAAGTTTTTGCGCAGGATTTCAAACTGATCGAGGTTCGGCGTATCGGCTACGGCATCGGAAGCGCGCAGCGCCATTTCTTTGGTGCCGCCGCCGCCGGGCAAAAGGCCAACGCCGACTTCGACCATGCCGATGTAAGTTTCGGCAGCAGCGACGGCGCGGTCAGAATGCAGCGTCAATTCACAGCCGCCGCCGAGCGATAAGCCGAATGGCGCGACGACGACGGGCTTGGGCGAATAGCGCAGGCTCATCGTGGCGCTCTGAAAAGCTCTTCCCATCATGTCGAGCTCTTCCCAGTTCTCTTCCTGCGCTTCCAGCAGCATCAACATGATGTTTGCGCCGACGCAAAAATTCGTGCCCTGATTGCCGACCACCAGACCAACAAAGTTTTTCTCAACCTCAGCCAGCGACGCCTTCAACATCTGCAACGTGTCGCCGCCGATGGCATTCATCTTCGAATGAAACTCGAGACACGCGACGCCGTCGCCGATATCAATTAGCGAAGCACCCGAATTCTTTTTGATAACTCCAGTGCGGTCCTTGATCGACTTCAGAATTATCGTTCCTGGCACGGGCTGCAGCGGCACATATTGTTCCGTGGCAAAGTCGAAATAGAACTCCTGGCCTTCGTGCTTTTTGTAGAAAGACTTAGCGCCTGCGTCTAAAAGCTTCTGTACATTTTCCGGAACTTTCTGACCTTCTTCTTTCAACTGCGCGACGGACTTTTCGACGCCAATCGCATCCCAAACTTCAAAAGGTCCAAGCTCCCAGTTGAAGCCCCAGCGCATTGCGCGATCAACTTCCACAACTGTGTCCGCGATCTCCGGAATACGATTCGCCGCATAGCTGAGCGTGCGCATCGTCGTCTTCCAAAGAAACGCCCCGACGCGATCCTTGCTCCAGACGAGAGCTTTCAATCGAGTCGCCGTGTCTTCGATGTTCTTGCCCATCTCGAGGGCCGGCAACTTTACCTTTTGCGAAGGTCGATACTCGAGCGTCGCATGGTCAAGTGTCCAGATATCGGTTTTCCCGCCTTCGCCCTTCTGTTTTTTGAAGAAACCGCCCTTGGTCTTGTTCCCGAGAAATCCTTTCGCCACCATCGAGGTGAGAAACTCAGGCGCTACAAAAACGTCGCGCTCTTCGTCGTCGGGCAGCGCTTCGTAAAGATTCTTGATGACGTGCGAAAACACATCGAGCCCCACGAGATCAAACGTGCGGAACGTTGCTGTCTTCGGCCGTCCCACTGCTGGTCCAGTCATCTTGTCGACTTCTTCGATCGAATAGCCATCGTCGAGCATCGTCTTGATCGTTTGCAGCGCCCCGTAGGTGCCGATGCGATTGGCTATGAAGTTCGGCCGATCCTTCGCGCCTACGACACCCTTGCCGAGTCGCTGGTCCAGGAAACCAAAAAGGAAACAGGCGACTTCGGGCTTGGTCCATTCGGTCCGAATCACTTCGACAAGATGGAGGTAGCGCGGTGGATTGAAAAAGTGGACGCCAACGAAGTGGGCGCGGAAATCATCCGAGCGTCCCTCAGCCAAAAGGTGAATGGGAATACCACTGGTGTTGGAACCAAGAATGGAACCCGGACGCCGATGCTGTTCGACTCGTTCGTAGAGACTCTTTTTGATGTCGAGATTTTCGACGACGGCTTCGATGATCAGATCGCAATCCTTGAGCTTCGCGAGATCGTCGTCGAAGTTTCCGACGCTGACTAGCGCGGCGGCTTCCGGAGTGAAGCATGCAGCTGGTCTGGCTTTCTTCGCCGCTTCAAAACCGGCGCGCGCGATGCGGTTGCGAACCTCTTTCGATTCGAGCGTCAGCCCCTTGGCTTGTTCATCGGGTGTAAGTTCGCGCGGAGCAATGTCCAACAAGAGAGTAGGAATGCGAGCGTTGGCAAGATGGGCAGCGATCTGCGCCCCCATAGTGCCCGCTCCGAGCACAGCAGCTTTTTCGATTCGCATGAGTTTCTGAAACCTTCGTCTAGTCGGGGCCGGAGTTTACTGCCAAATTCGCCGCTCATAATACTGAATGAGCGTTCATTCAGCAAGCAATAGTGAGGCGTGCTATCACGAAGCTTCAGAGCATGGAGAACGTACCGATCATCTCATTCGCGATAACCAAACCGACCTGTCATCGCGAACTTGCATTAGCCGCGGTGCCGCGCATCTGGATAAACCCAGGGCTCTCATGCAATGTGCCATGGATTCCTCGCGGGTGTGAGCCCGAGCCTCACGGCCATCTTCACCAGGTCGGCGAGCGAGTCGGCCTTCATTTTTCGCATCACTTTACCTCGGTGAGCTTTCACAGTGATCTCGCTGATGTCCAGCTTTAGTCCGACCTGTTTATTCAACAGACCAGTGGCAATCAATTTCATGACTTCCTGTTCGCGAGGAGTGAGTGATGTGTAACGCTCACGGAGCGTTTTCATTTCACCTTCGTCACCGAGCGCGGCTGAACTGCGCTCAATAGCGTGGCGAATGGCGCTCAACAGCGCATCGTCGTCGATTGGCTTCGTCAAAAACTCGACCGCCCCAGCTTTCATGGCTTGGACCGTCATCGGGATGTCTCCGTGACCGGTGATGAAGATGATTGGCATGTCGATCCTATCGGGCGCTATCAATTTCTGCAGTTCGAGACCGTTGATATCCGGAAGAGAAATATCCAGCACCAGGCAGCTCGCAACAACCGTTCGTGGGCGAACGAGAAATTCCTCAGCCGACTCAAATGTCTCCACTTGCCAGCCTGCAAAGCGGATCAGCGTTTCCAGCGATTCCCGAACCGAGATGTCGTCGTCAACAATGAAGACGATTGATGTTGCTTCTGCTTTACTCGAACTCGATTCGGAACTCTTTTTGCTCGCTGAATTCATATAGACGTTCGCTAGAAAGGTGTCATTCAAGTGCGGCATTGAGCGCGTTACTCAGCGCAGCCTCGCTGAATGGCTTGTACAGACATTCCGTAGCACCCTGTCCAAGCACAAGGGCGCGAATAGTCTCATCTCTTTGCGCTGTGATGAAAACGATTGGTATCGCATGCCGCCGATTCTTTAACTCCTGCTGAAGCTCGGGCCCAGTCATCCCGGGCATGGCGATGTCGAGGATTAAGCATCTTGTTTGATCGACGCAATCAGAAGCGAGGAACTCTTCCGCCGATGAGAACGCTCGGGCAGCAAAGCCGAACTCCCGGAGCAAGTCAGGTAGTGATTCGCGGATAGACTCGTCATCGTCGACCACTGAGACAAGTGAGTGTGTTGTTGTCATTATGATTCATGCCGCGCAGGCGCACCCGCCTTCGGCATTTACCCCCTTGGATTTGAAAGTTGGTTTGATTGGGGGAATCGTTGCTGGTAAAGGGAAACTGTCCATACAAATCATAGTCACGCATTACCAATGTCGTTGTCTTGGTTTCCATAGCGGCCCTTTCATGCAGACTCCTTGATCAGCATGCTCCGTCTATTGAGAGGCGTCTATAGTACTTAGGTATTGGTTCTTGCGCATCTGTCAGGAACCTCGCAGCGAATGCACGAAGTCGCCTTCTCGATGGAGTGCAGGCCGGAAATCCGCGAATACGGTTTGGGCAAGTCAAACCGCAGCCGCGCAAGGAATAGAGAACGAAAACGTGGCTCCCGGACCCTCGTTCAACGTTGCCCATAGACGCCCATGATGGCTGGCGATGATCGAGCGACAGACGGAAAGCCCGATTCCCATCCCGTCAGTTTTGGTTGTGTAGAAAGCGTCGAAGAGTTTGCTCATAACTTCCGGATCGAAACCAATTCCCACGTCTTGCACTAATAGTCGTACCTGCTCGCCCTCGTCCGGTTCGGTTCTGATCAGCAATTGCCTCGGCCGATCATCGATAGTTCCCATTGCGTCTGATGCGTTGCGAACCAGGTTCAAAATGACCTGCTGAAAGCTGCACCCGATCACCCGCAACTAGTGGAAGGTCGTCCGCAAGCTCAGGTTGCAGAATCACTCGGTTCCTCTGAAGCTCACTCAGCGAAAGAGCAATCACGTCCTGCGTAGCTTCATTTAGATCGACCGGTTCGATCGTGACGTCCTTCTTGCTGAAGAGGGCGCGCAATTGCGTGATCACATCAGATGCGCGGTGGCCATCGCGAATCGTGCGGCGCGCGGTTTCGCGCGCGCCGTCAATGTTTGGAGGATCGGCGTCCAACATCCGAACACACGTGCTCGCGTTGGTGATAATGCCTGACAGCGGCTGGTTCACTTCATGCGCGATCGACGCCGTTAACGCTCCCAGGCTCGTAACTCTGGCCATGTGCGCAAGCTCCGACTGCAGCTTGCCGAGTGCTTCTTCCGAAAGTCGGCGTTCCGTGACATCCTGAACCGCCGCGATGTACTCCAGTTGACCATCCTGGTCTCGGGTCGCATGAGCGAGTGCATGCAGGTGCCTAATCGAATTGTCGGGCATCAGCAAACGGTACTGCCATTCAAAGTCGCTGGCCCCGCCTCGTGCCTCGTCGATCATTTTCTCAAGCAAAGTAACGTCTTCCGGATGGACTCGAGTACGGATCAGATCGAGTGTCACGGGCACGCCGATCTCAAACTCGTAGATGCGATAGAGCTGCTCTGACCACGTTATTTCGTTTGTCCCAACCCGCCAGGCAAAACTGCCGATTGAGCTGAGCCGTTGGGCTTCGGCGAGAAAAGCCTCGCTCCGACGTAGTTCCTCCTCCACCAACTTACGACGTGTGACATCGGAAGTGAATCCAACCATGCGAAATGGTTTGCCCTGATCGTCGAAAAACATTTGGCCGTTCGTCGCCAGCCAATGGAGACTGCCGTTAGGCCATTTGACGCGAAATTCTACCGCGACTTCTCCGGTCCCATGGGCGTGATTGATGGCTTTAAGGAGTGACGGCCAGTCCGTCGGATAGATTAACTTCTTCCAGCTCTGGTACGTCCCGTCGAAACTGCCGGGCTGTATGCCGTACAGCGCTTCCTGCTCGGGCGACCAGAAGTTGACGTCTTGTTGGATATACCAATCGAAAGCCATCGCGCGTGCGGACTTCTGCGCAAGGTCGAGAAGCTCCTGCTTTTCCTGCAACCGCTCGACCGCACGTCTGCGCTCGGTTGTGTCCTCATGGATGGCAACTACAAACCGAGGGAGCCCTACCGAATCCCTCAACAGTGTGAAAATCACATTCGCAAACACTGAGCTGCCGTCTCGGATTATGAAATGTTTTTCCTGGCGGAGACTGTTGCGTTTGCCTTCGTATAGCTCTCGATAGGTGGCGGCGTCGGCTTCGCGGTCGTCAGCCGCAGTTAACTCGTCAAATATCTCAGGGACGCCGAGCTCTTCCTGACTGAGACCAAGCATGGTTTGGAGCGAGCGGTTAGTTTGGATGGGAGTATTCCGGTCTTGCAAATCAACTAGAGCAATACCGACGCCGGCCTCGTCAAAAATTGCCCTGAAACGCTGCTCGCTTTCGCTAAGCATTGACTGCTGAGCTTTCAGTTCTGCGATTGTGCGATCGCGCTGAGCTTCGGCGCGTTTTCGGTCCTCGATGTCGAATGCGGCTACGTACCACCGAACGATACGTCCCTGCTCATCGAGCAAGGGCTTGTAGCGCACCAGGAACCAGCGATATCGCCCATCGTTGCCCAGGACGCGCTGCTCAGTGCTGAATGGTGCGCCCCGCCTCAGCCCTGCCGCGCGCGGTGCGCGGACTCTCTTAAAATCCTCCGGGTGGATAACACGATCCCGATAATCCTCTTGTTGTGCATCCTCCAGACTAAGGCCGGTGTAATCCGTCACAGCCTGATTGACATACTGGACGGACCCTTCGGTGTTCAATACGTAAATGTGTGTAGGAATGGTGTTGATGATCAGGCGCAAATTGCGCTCGTTCGACTGCAGAGCCTCATCAGCCATTGCACGCTCAATAGCAATGCTTGCGATGTGGGTAACTTGGGCAATGAGATCTTGCTGAAGTTGAGTCGGACTTGAGGGAGTACGCTGAAATATCGCGAACGTACCCTGAACCGTACCGTCGCGTGAATAAATCGGTGTCGACCAATGGGAGCGGAGTCCATGCGCGAGTAAGAGGGGTCGAATCGTGGCCGATTGAAACCGCGGATCCGATTCAATGTCCGTAACGATTACTTGCGACTTAGTAAGGGCTGCCATTCCGCATGGACCTGCATCGGAGGTCACTGTCAATCCTTCAACCCGGCCGTTGAACGTCGCCGGGACGCTCGGCGCTGCGCCGAGATGGAAAGTGGGCCCTCGCCAGTCGATTAGGTAAATGCCGCACTTGCAATCACGAGCTGTGTCTTCAACGAACTTGCATAATTCGGTGAGAATTTCAGTTAGAGCGGCGCCGGACGCTACCATTTCAAGCAGTCGCTTTTCACCGGCAAGCTGAGCTTCTGCCCGCTTACGATCGTTGATGTCGGTGAGCAGGACGCACCAGCGAAGGATGCTGCCCTCCGCATCTCAAGGGAAACCCGCGAACGTGAAACCATTGGTAGACTCCATCATGTCGCCGGTGTCGCGCCTCAACCTCGTAAGTTTCACCAGTCTCTAGCGCGCGCGTGAGCACTTCGACCACGTGCGGCAGGTCTTCTGGATGAACCGGATCTGACGCTGCCCAACCCTTCAACTCCTCGAGAGTCTTACCAAAATAAGCCAGGCATGGTTGGTTTAAGGTTTCGACTTCACCGGTAGGACTTACCACTGCGACTTGCGCAGGAATGCTGTCGACGATCAGTTGGAAGTTAAGTTCGCGGGCGCGCAGGGCTGCCTCAGCACGCTTGAGTCGCGCGAGGAGGTCCTCTTGGCTTGCGGCCCTGTCCTGTCGAGGTTCCACGAGATGAGGATGCTCCAACTGCCCGCAAATTGTCTACTTCTGTTGGGATCGATCTCACGCCAATTCCCTGCATAAGACGAGCGAACAGGCGGCAATTATTTTGAAGTGGATTGCAACACCGGCGCACTTATCAGACGCTTGCCAAAACCTTCCTGCGCACAGAAGCGAGTTCATGCACGGCACCTCGATTCCGACCGATACCAAAGTATCGATCGATACCTTCGTCCAATAGATTCACCTCAACGGCTGTGGTGTACTCCGCACCGCAATGACGGACAGAACCAATTGAGACGGTTTTCTCTAAGAAGGAGATGAAGATGAAATTCGGATACCTGCCCCGCAAAATTTTCTTAGCGTTTGCGGCATGCGCAGTTGGAATCGGTTTGCTTGCAGTCTCAGGCCATGCGCAGAACGCGCAATCAAAAGCGACCCCGAGTACAGCCACACAATCGCAAAAGGACGGGCCCACAACGACCGATGCGATACGACCATTCCATGTCAGCATACCGAACGAGCGTCTCAAAGATCTCAGGCGTCGGATCGTCGCTACGCAGTGGCCCGAGCGTGAACTTGTGACCGACGCCTCGCAAGGTGTGCAGCTCGCGACGATGAAAAACCTGGCTGAGTATTGGGCGAAGGATTACGATTGGCGGAAGACTGAGGCGAAACTGAATTCGTATCCTCAGTTCATTACGAACATCGACGGTCTCGACATTCACTTCATCCACGTGCGCTCGAAAAATCCAAACGCTCTCCCGGCCATCATCACTCATGGATGGCCCGGATCGATCATCGAGCAGTTGAAGATCATTAAGCCGCTCACCGACCCCGTCGCGTTTGGCGGAAAAGCAGAAGACTCATTCGATGTGGTCATTCCGTCACTTCCCGGCTACGGCTTTTCGGGGAAGCCGACCGCGACTGGCTGGGATCCGCAACGCGTGGCGCGCGCCTGGGCCACTTTGATGAACCGTCTCGGATATAAGCGCTATGTGGCGCAAGGCGGCGACTGGGGGAATGCGATCACTGAGCAGATGGCTCTGCAGCAGCCGGCGGGACTGATCGGTATCCACACAAACATGCCCGCCGCCATACCGGACGATATTGCAAAGGCACTCGCGTCAGGCGGCCCGGCGCCAGCCGGCCTCTCGGCCGATGAGAAATATGCCTACGACCAGGTCGCCTTCTTTATGCGCACGGGCTGGGCTACGCCAACGAGATGGCGAACCGCCCGCAGTCGTTGTACGCGATCGTGGATTCACCGATCGGCCTGGCTGCATGGATCATCGACCACGACTCACAAAGTTACGACCTAATTGCCCGCGTGTTTGACGGTAAGAGCGAAGGCCTCACGAAAGAGGATATCGTTGAAAACATCACGCTCTATTGGTTGACGAACACGGCGGTCTCTTCAGCCCGTCTCTACTGGGAAAGCAAGCTCGCCTTCTTCGCTCCGAAAGGAGTTCCGATCCCGGCAGCCGTGAGCGCCTATCCTAATGAAATCTACCAGGCGCCAAAGAGTTGGACGGAAAAGGCCTATCCCAAGCTCATTCATTACAACCGCCTCCCGAAAGGCACGCACTTCGCGGCTTGGGAGCAGCCGGAAATTTTTGTTTCAGAACTGCGGGCCTCGTTTAAGTCGCTGAGATAGCCAGTCACCGATCCTGATACCAAGGTATCGATCGATACCTTGGTCTAATAGACGAATCGGCTAGCTGGGAGTGTAATCCGCCAACACGCAGGGAAAATCGTCGCACGCCTGAAAGGAGTGGCAACAATGACTCAGAAATTTGTGCGTTACAGTCCGGACGTTGAACAGGAGGAGCCCGATTTCGATCGAAGCCTGCAGACGGTCCTCGACCAAATGAAACAGCACATGCGCGGCTCGCTCAAAGGCGAGGGTGTTGGGCTGGTAGTGCGGGACGCCCACGCCAAGGGTTACGGTCTGGCCCGGGGAGATTTTGAAATCCTCAGTGGAATGCCGAACGAATATGCGCAGGGCATCTACGCCAAACCGGGACGCCACGAAGCCATGGTTCGTTTCTCAAATGGGACTAACCACGTTGGTAGCGATCGGTTCCTGGGGCCGATCCTCGGCATCGGGCTGAAAATTTTCGAAATCGAGGGCAAAACTCTCCTGGAAGATGAGCCGGACAGTCGCACCTTCGACTATGCGCTGATCAACCACCCGGTCTTCTTCGCCGACACGCTCGCGCATTATGTGTTCATTCAGTCTTTGTTTGCCAACGTTGGCCTACCGCCTCCAGCGACCCTTACGCCGGAGG
>JANNON010000828.1:0-2707 GCA_031399105.1 Blastocatellia bacterium
CCGTTCCATCCTTGTCTGCGACTCCGCCCTCAATATTCGAAACGAGGTAGATGTCCGCCTGCGTGTCGTGCAGCACCGACTCCGGCGACGAAAGGCCGGTTACAAGGATAGGTTCCTGTGCGAGGGCGGAACCTGTACATAGGGCTGAGGCTACCGGCAAGATTGCCGAAAAGCGCGAATGCGTCATGAGAGCTCTCCTGATCCAAGATGACGACGCGGCAATACCGCGCCTTCCGGGACAACGGGCAAGCGGCGAAGTCGGCTAGGACGATCTTGTTCCGTATTGTCGGCCCGCGACCGCGCGCGCGCTGCGCCACGCCGTCGGGGTGGCACCGTGGTGGCGGCGGAACAGGCGGGCGAAATAGGCCGGATCATCAAAACCGAGCGACATCGCGACCTGGGTGACGGACCGATCATCACTTCGAAGCAGCCGCGCCGCCTCTTGCATGCGCAGAGCAGAGTGAAACCGATGCGGCGGCATGCCGACCGTGTAGGTGAAGGCGTGGGAAAGATGAAACTCAGAAACGTTCGCTGTGTCTGCCAACTCTCGCAATCGTAATGGCCTGTCCAAAGTAGCCCACATCAGATCAGCCAAGCGCCGCATCTGCCAGGGTGCGAGATACTTCAATCGCGGCGGTCGAACCTTCATCCCGTTTACGATCCAGCGCGCCACGTCTAGGACGCCCGCCTCAAGGCCGAGTTGCGCGTTCGGTCCGGGGCTCAGCAGAAGATTGCGTAAACGTTCTACATGCGCACGCACGCCTTCGTCGACGAGGCCGCACCGAACAAGATCTGGTGGACCTCGCAATCCTTGTGCCTCGGCGGCGCGCTCCAAAAGATCGAAGTTCACCATCAGGTTGCAGTATTCGGATTCGTTTGGATCACCCTCTCCGCTCAGTCGAGCCCCGGCCGGGACGAACCACAGCATGCCGGGGTGCTTCGGGGCGTAAACGGGGGCGTGACCTTCAAGTCGCGTGTAGACCGGCCGGGATATCCCTCGCAGCTTGACCAGAAGTGTCGGCTGGGTCGGTTCATAAGCAATACGCCAACCGGACGAGGCATCGCGCCGGACCGCAGCGAACCGCCACGTCCCTTGATTTTCAGACGCATGTCGGCTCCGTTGCCAGATTATGGGGCCTCCGGGCCCATATTCGCCGTTGACGCTCGTTGACATGTGGCTTCCCAAGCGGAACTGCCAAAAATTTTCAGTCGCACCATCGATTGTGGCTTTGCAACATGTAATGCTGGAAGAGGTTCCGAGGTTTCCGCAGGATGCCGCGATCTACCGTACCAATCTCGCTTGCGGAGCGAACCACTGCTTGCTGGATGTGGTCGGGTTGATGATGCCTGACTGTGGTTCTTTTCGACACAGGCCAGCGGCCTCTGAAAGGTTCGGCACGGACCGGCGCAGCCGCAAAAACGGCTCTGGTTACGTCGAAACATCGATCTTCAACCGAAAGAACCCTAAGGTCAGCGCTGAATGATTTGAATTTATGCCTTTGATCATTGAATTGCGATCATGCTAACAAGCAATACACGACGGTTGCGATTCTCATCTCTAAAGGAACAGGATCGTTATGGGTCCAGCAAAGCTGTGACTAGTGCCTCCGCAGCATCGATAACGGCGTTCACCTTGGCTATACGGCGCATACCAGGACGAAAGTTTAGAAACACCGGTGTCTCTGTAGATGTAAACTCTGGTAGGCAATGGATGAGTTCACCCGATTTCACCAACTCCCGAACCATGAAGTCTGGTAAAAAACCATAGCCCATCCCAGATCTTGCAACACCAAGAAGAATACTGAAACTGCGAGCTGCGACCGGTCCAGCTACATCGACGGAGCACTGGCCATCTGGTCCCTCGAAGTGCCATGTTGCCGCCGGCCTATCGCTCCGAAAGGTCAGGCATGGAGTCCGTTCGAGGTCCGTGGGTGTACCAAGAGGAAACCGCGCAGCCAGGTCCGGCGTCGCTACGAGCCATCGGTAGAAGCTGCCTAATGGCTTCGAAACGAGCCGATCGTCGGCAAAGTTGCCTACGCGAAATGTCAGGTCGGTGCCTGGATCTTGCATGTCTTCAAATTCATAAGATGGGCGCATCACGAGGCGCAATCCCGGGTGCTGGGCAAGGAGCTTTGGAAACACCCGGGCGGCGACAAGGCCACCAAACTCGGGCGTCGCCGCGATGGTAACTTGGCCTGAAATCCCAAGCCGTTCTTCCCGTGCGATCTCCGATAGGAGATCGACTTCGGCAAGTATCGAGCGAACTCTTTCGTCAAGACGACGCCCCAGCGGAGTGAGGCGTACCGACCGCGAGCCGCGTTCGAGAAGCTTCGCGCCGAGCCGGTCCTCAAGCTGAGAGACGTGTCGGCTCACGCCAGACTTTGCCATTCCCAAATGCGCCGCCGCTTTGCTGATGCCATCAAGCCGCGCAACCGTATGGAAGCTGAGGAGGGCTTGCAGGTCGAGTGTTCTGAAATCGTGATCCATGAGTTGCAAGATATCCTACTGTTCCACCCTGCGCACCCAGAATACGTTCCCGCCAGGATGTCTTCGGACGCAACAAGCAGGAAACGTTCATGAATATTCTCGTAACAGGTGCCAATAGCGGTTTTGGTCGACTCGTCGTCGCCGATTTGCTCAAGGCTGGGCATCGGGTTGCGGGCTCGATGCGTGAGGTGGCTGGTCGCAACTCGACCGCCGCCGGAGC
>JANNON010000837.1:0-5521 GCA_031399105.1 Blastocatellia bacterium
CGCATGACGGGAAAATTCGTCTGCCTCAACCACGAACAGCAACTGCTTCCCTACTCACACGTCGTCTTTCATACACACGCCAGAACCGCTCATCACTGCCGAAGTAACTTCCGTTGCCATCCGCCAGATCGATCTTCAAAGTAGAACCACTATCAATCGCCTCGCTCAGAATTTGCTGGATGGCGGTATGCAACCGAGCCACGCGCGGTTTTGAAAGCATCGCGGCACTGGCGAACGGACTGATGCGAGCAAGAAAAAGCGCTTCCGCAGCATAGATATTCCCGAGGCCCAGGATCTTCGTCTGATCAAGCAAAAGTTGCTTTAACGGCCGTCGCGAACGAGCCAGCGTGTCTTTGAGATACTCGAGACTGAAATCTTCCGATAGCGGTTCGGGCGCAAGATCCTTTAGTTCGCGACTCTGTTGCAGTCGTGAGCCGATAACGAGCTTCATCCGCCCAAACTGTCGCATATCGCAGAAAACCAGACGGCGTTCGTCGTCGAGATGAAAGACGACGTGTGAGTAGGGAAGCAGTTGCTGTTCGTGGTTGAGGCAGACGAATTTTCCCGTCATGCGCAGGTGCACGATGAGCACGAGACCGTTGTCGAGATTGATGAGGATGTGTTTGCCGCGCCGGCCGATGCTTTCGATCCGTGCGTTGCGAAGTCTTCGATCGAAAGTCAGTGGCGAAGAACCAGAAGCGATCCGCTTGAGCTTTAGTTCCGCAGCAAGTATTTCGCGTCCCACGACTGCTGCTCGCAGCGCACGCACAACGTGTTCAACCTCTGGAAGCTCGGGCATTCGGCGCGGTGGCTCAGGGCTCGTCCCTTGACGAACCCTGACGGAATGAAAGAACCAGTACTAATTATTTGTCAGCTTGCTTGCGAATGCGGCCCACGATTTCCACTCGCACCGGAACTCCGTCGACCTCGGTTGGCAGCTTCCTCGATTTAGGCGCCGACGCGAGATTGATCTTCAGGCCGAATTCTGAGCCGATCGTCGTGATTCCTACCCCGACAACATTGCCCAGCTTGGAAAAAACGGCGTGCGCTCGAGCCTTTGCCGCGCGAGCCCGATCCAATGGAGATAGCTCAGCCATATTACTTACGTTAACAGGTCGACCTTGAGCGCGTCGAGAACAGCCCGGATCGGGTCGGCGTAGGTCAACCCCATGTCGTTGCGCGCTGGCTTCGGCAAAATTCGCCGTTACATTCTCCAGGAGTGAGGCCTTCAGCCCACGTGCGTTATCAATGTTCATGATTGTGTCCTTTGAGTGAGCAGATTATTGGGCGTTCTTAGCGAGGAAACACCACCGAGTCCGTGGCTACTGGCGGGGATTCTATTACCACTTTCCAGATGAGGCAACACTCCCTATCATCGCTGCAAGGTAAGCTTTTCGCCGGCGACTAGCAGCGCTTGAGACTTCTCAAGGGAGGTCGCTTCGGAGTAGATTCGCAGCATTGGTTCAGTGCCGGATTGCCGGAACAACAACCAGGACTCATCGGCGAACAGCAACTTCGTTCCATCCGTGGTTTGCACGTGGATCACTCTCTCGGCGGCCATCTCCCCAGGTGGTGACGATGCCAGCCGGGCAACAAAATCCATTCCGCGCTCAACTTCCATCTTCAAATCCGTGCGTCCGAAGTAGAACTCACCAAACTCTTTATGAATGTCTCGCAGGATCTCCGAAGGCGGCTTGCCGGCGGTCATCACAGCTTCCAGGAAGAGCAGGGAATTCAAGATGCCATCGCGTTCCGGAATATGTCCTTTCACCCCAATGCCGCCCGATTCTTCGGCGCCGATCAGGACGTCATCGCTCATCATCAATTCAGCGATGTACTTGAACCCGATTGGTGTTTCGTGGAGCTTCAGGCCATGCGCCGCCGCAATTCGTTTGAGGAGGACTGATTGCGAGAACGTTCGGACCACGCCCCCAGCCATTTTTCGATTTCGCGCCAGGTGCAACAGAATCAGCGGCACAACATCGTGCATCGTCATCGTATCGCCGCGCTCATTCACCGCCCCCACACGATCCGCGTCGCCATCAGTCGCAACTCCGGCCAGCGCTCCGGTTTCCAAAACGCGTTGTTTAAGTGGGCCAAGATTCTTATCAATCGGTTCCGGACTCACACCACCAAAGAGCGGATCGCGATTCGCTCTGATTGTTTCGATCTTTAACCTTCCGCCGGTGAGAAAGCTCTCAGTCCAGTTTCCTCCCGAACCATGCATCGAATCGACAATGAGCACACCTTTCGCGCTTTTCAATCGATCGATGTCGATGTAGGAAGCGATCTGAGCCTTGTAACTTTCAATAGCAGGCTCGAGCGATTCACCAGTTTGCGGATCAAACTCTCCGCGCTTTGGCGGATTCACATCGACCAGACTTTCGACCTCGGCAGTCGTCGCCGGAGTGGCACTGCCACCCCACGGTGCTTTGATTTTGAAACCGTTAAAGTCTGGAGGGTTATGCGACGCGGTAATTACGATACCGCCTTCCGCATGCAGTTCCTTTACGGCCCATGAAATGAGCGGTGTGGGAGCAGCCTCTGAAAACAGTGAGACGCGAAAGCCGTTACCCGACATTACTTCAGCAGCAAATTGCGCGAAGTGCTCGGACATGAAACGGCGATCGTAGCCAATGACCACGACGAGAGGGGACGAAATTACCGCTTTGCCAACGACATCCGAAAATATGTTCGTCTCGGCTTCGCTTGCACCGATCTGCCCCACCTCGACGAGTTGATCGATTATGGATTTGGTTTGATTTGAGACGAGGTAATCAGCGTAAGCCTGCGCCACTCGCTCGAGATTTTCATAGGTGTACTCCCGAGCGATTACAGCGCGCCAGCCGTCAGTGCCAAACTTAATAGATGCGCGAGGCTGATCTGCTGAAACTCTATTCGGCACTATTTCAGGCCTCCGGTGATTGTGTAGTCGGTCAACGACGTCTTATCGCCGAGCACAGCGCCCGGACCAACTACTGCTGAACGGCCAATGTGACAACCACGACCAACGATCGAGTCGGTTACCACTGCGGCTGTTCCGACGCGCGTGTGTGGCCAGATAACCGAGTTTTCGACGCGAGCTCGTTCTTCGACGAACGACCCCTGGCCCAGAACCGAATTGATGATCTGGGCGCCCGGCTTGATCTGGCAGTCGTCGCCGATGATCGAAAGATCATCAATCTCAGCAGCAGTTGCCGAATCAAAGTCACCGCGCCGGTCCTTCAGATGAACCCGTCCGACTCGATTTGCGAGCAGATCATGATGAGCTTGCAGGTAACGCTCGGGAGTGCCCAAATCTATCCAATAGGTACGTGGCGGAACGTGAGCGAAGAAGGCCTCACCGCGTCGCAACAGCTCCGGAAATAATCCGTACTCAAAGGAATGATTCTCGCCTGCGGGAATGAAATCCAGCACCTTCGGTTCGAGAATGTAGGTGCCGGCGTTGATGGTGTTGCAGGGAAGGTTTTCTTCCTTTGGTTTCTCCAAAAACTGCCTGATGCGACCATCGGGTTCAGTTTCAACTAAACCGTAGTCGCGCGGATTATCCACCGGGGTTAAGACGATGGTGGCGGTAGCTTGTCGTTCATTGTGTTCGCGAATAACGGTTTTGAGATCGAGATCGGTCAGGATGTCGCCGTTGAAAACAACTGTTGGTTCACGGATGAGATCTTCGGCAAACTTGTAGGCGCCGGCGGTCCCCATCGGTTGAGGCTCAACTGTATATTTGAGCTTCACTCCAAAGTCGGTGCCGTCACCGAGGAGGTGTTCGATCTTATTTGGCTGGTACGAAAGCGAGAGTGTTATGTCTACGATTCCAGCCCTGCGCAAAGTATCGATTTGATAAAGGAGAAAAGGACGATTGCAGATCGGAACGATAGGTTTCGGTGTGTAGACTGTTAGCGGACGGAGGCGTGTGCCTTTACCGCCAGCCAGAATTAAGGCCTGCATTATGTTTTTACCGGGTGATGTTTGTAGGGTTGAATAGCAAGCGCGAGTCTATCACTCGGTTGTGAGGCAATTCAAACACGCGACTTTTCTGATGGCGCGTTGCGTGAGATGTGTTTCGACGGATAGTATTACGAGGGTCAGTAGTCAGTTGTCCGTTGTCAGTTGTACGAACTGGTCTTGGGACTTTGGCCTTTGGTCTTTGTATTGTTTGGGGGCGTCATTCGATTCCCTGACAGGTGCATCTCGTCAAGGAAGAGCAAAGACCAAGGTACAAAGACCAAAGACCAGTAATTGCTACTGACAACGGACAAAATGAGGAGCAATCATGTCGATCAAGGAAGCAGTAATTATCAGCGCTGTAAGAACGCCGGTCGGAAAGTTTCTCGGCACCTTAAAAGATTTCAAAGCCACTGAGCTCGGCGGCTTAGTGGTCAAAGAAAGCGTCAAGCGTGGCGGAGTCGATCCGGCCGAGGTTGATGAAGTGATCATGGGATGCGTGATTCAAGCGGGACTGGGCCAGAACCCCGCACGCCAGGCGGCGCTGAATGGCGGACTGCCGCCGGCAGTGTCGGCCGTTACGGTCAACAAGGTATGCGGCTCCGGACTCAAGTCGGTAATGATGGCGGCGCAGGGAGTTCAACTCGGCGACACTGACATCGTTGTCGCTGGCGGCATGGAGTCGATGAGCAACGCTCCGTATTTGATTCCGAAGGCGCGTCAGGGATATCGCCTGGGTCATGGCGAACTGCTTGATTCAATGATTCAGGACGGACTTTGGTGTGCCTTCAACGACTATCACATGGGTTGCACGGGCGAAGTTGTAGCTGAGCGCTGGGACGTTTCGCGAGCGCAGCAGGATGAGTACGCGTTAAACTCCCATCGAAAAGCGGCTGCCGCCATCAAGGCGGGATACTTCAAGGACGAGATCGTGCCGGTTGAGATTCCGCAGAAGAAGGGCGCTCCCGTGGTTTTCGCTGAAGATGAGACGGTACGCGAGGACACTTCAATCGAAGCGCTCGGAAAATTGAGACCTGCTTTTAAGAAAGATGGAAGCGTGACTGCCGGCAACGCACCGGGGGTGAATGATGGAGCGTCGGCCGTGGTGGTCACCTCCCTCGAACGTGCCCGGTCAATGGGTATTGAGCCGATGGCGCGCATTGCGGCGCAAGCGACATCTGGCACCGAACCGGAACTCGTGATGATGGCGCCGGTTGAAGCCATTCGAAAAGTGCTTAAGAAAACAGGCTGGTCATTCAGCGAAGTCGATTTGATCGAATTGAACGAAGCATTCTCTGTTCAGGCAGTGGCTATCGTTAAAGAGCTCGGTCTTGATCCTGCGAAGGTAAACGTTAATGGCGGGGCCGTCGCGCTGGGTCATGCGATCGGCCAGTCAGGATCACGACTGCTGACTACGATGCTTTATGAGATGAAGCGACGCGACGTGCATCGCGGTGTGGTCGCGCTATGTTTAGGCGGCGGCAACGCTGTTGCAATGGCGGTGGAGAGATAAATGCAGGGAACCGATCACAACAAGATCCTCGGGATCATCCATCTGGCTTATGGAATTCTC
>JANNON010000851.1:0-7529 GCA_031399105.1 Blastocatellia bacterium
TTTTTTGTTGGGCGGCCCCGGGGGCCCCCCCCGTGGCCGCTTTTTTTTTTTTTTTGGCGCGGGGTGTCCGCCCATCATGGGGGGGGGGCCCCGGTTTCCCCGCCCCTACAATCTAGCGGATCAATCTGAGCTCTTTCCCTATCTGAACCGCTTGTGTGCGACGCCGAGCGTTCAGCTTCGAAAGCAGCCGGCTGGAATGGGTTTTCACCGTATTCTCGCTTACGAACAATCTCTCAGCGATCTCACGATTGCTGAGACCGTCAGCGATTAACTGCAAAATCTCCAACTCGCGTTTGGTGATACCCAACTCGTCCAGCTTTGACTCATTCAAGGCGAACGACTGTGGTGCGGGAACCTCGACCTCCTTCACCACAACAATCTGCTCTTTGCGCGTCAATTTCAGGCCCAGCCAGATCCCGGCCGCGGCAAAGACGAGCGCGACCAGGCCACCATAGAGTTCAAGCGAGTGCTCGACCACGAGAAAGCGGTATTCGATCAGCCGCAACGCGAGTATGAGCGCGGCGCCGAAGAGGCCGTAGATGAGAATGTGGCGTTTCATGCTTCGTTGAACGCCATCATTATCGATGGTCAAACGTTCTTACGCCAATAGAGGAGTTCATTGTGGCGATTTTGGAAAAGGCAGTCGCTCGCTTTAGCCATGCAACTCTTCTCTGGGAGCGCGGGCGGCCTCGCCCGCAATTTTTGAAGGCAGTTAGGTGTGGGTGAAACTTCGATTCGGAGAGAGGCGAAGCCTCGTGCGGGCGAGGCCGCCCGCGCTCCCAGTTAGGATTCGAGCGGTCTCTTTAGGGTCGCGAGGATGCGTTGGTTGGTCAGAAGCGGACGACAGCGCTCGAACTCAGCACTCAGCACTCAGTACTCAGCACTCAGCACTCAGAACTCACCACTCAGTACTCAGCACCCTTGTTCTTATTGTTTTGGCGGCGCTTTGATCAGTATCGTTTTTCCATCAACTACCACCAACAGCTCGCCGGACAAGGCGAGAATTCCCTGCCGTCCCTGCTGCACTAATCGATCCACCAGTTGATAAAACTCAGTCGTGCCAAACTCAATTGTCTGATCCGGCTTAAGAGTGGTTTCGCGATCCAGGACGCTGGCATCAACCCAACGATTGTTACGGCGGAAGAAGGTCCGATCCGTGATCTGCTGCACGTTCGTTATCTCGACGCGTTGCATGTTCTGGGTCATGAAATAGTTGGAACGGTTGGCGCTCGACTGCGTCCGTTGTGTGCTGACGTTCACATTCTGCGTAACGCCTCCCATGCCGCTGCGGACGTTCTGCGCGTTATTGACGAGCATCGAGTTGGCTCGCCCATTCAGCGCCGCTTGATTAGAAAAATCTGTGCCTTCAGTCGCCAGGAATGAGGTGTACTCGGTCAAGATCCCATAATCGATCGACAATCTCACGATCTCGTCGACCAGCTCTTTCATCTTTGGATCGACCGTATCAGTCGAGCCGCTGTGTGCGGTGAGCGAGCTTGGCGGAACGTTGCCTCTTGATCGGTTACCGCTCATGCGCGCGACAGTCTGACTGTCTGCGCCTGCCTCGGTGATCATTTCGATCAGGCGCGCAATCTTCCTGCTGGCCCACAGTCTCGGGACAAACGCATTTCGCGTCGTCGCGTTCTTCAAATCGAAACGCAGATCAAAAGTCCTCGGGGCGCCGAGATAGTTGCCGCTGATCTGGAAGCGCAACGGTTCGTCATTTTGATACTGACCCAGCAAAACAATCTGGTCGCCTTCAAAGACATCGTTCAGTGTTCCCGGCAATAGTTCGCGAACTGCGCGCGTTGTTAACACGCCATCTGCGCCGATGGTTGCGAGTTCGGGATCGGCGAGTACTGGTCCCGAAAGTTTACGAAAGACCTGCGAAACTTTGGCCTCGACCTTTTCATTTGGAAACACGAACGTCGGCGTGCCGCGAGTAGCATTCGCCACTGAAGTGAGCAGCGGCGCGTTTACGTCAAACCCGACGCCAAAGCTGAAGATCCTTCGCTTGTGTTTGTTGTTCGCGATTACGGCGCTGCGAATCGCCGACTCGCGCGTCTGGCCCGACGTGGCCAGGCCATCCGTAAGAAAGATCGTCAGCGGCAACATCTCCGGAATGGCCGGTTGGCGCATCGCTTCGACCAGCGCGTCGTGGATATTGGTGCCGCCCCCTGAGGAGAGACGTTTGATGTAACTCCGTGCCGGGCCCATCGTTTTATCCGACTTGATGACCGGGCTTTCGGAGAAACGGGCTAGCGAGTCAGAATAGTCGATGATGTTGAATGCTTCGCCGTCGTTGAGGCCTTCGATCACTTGCAACGCTGCGTTCCTCGCCTGCTCGATCTTCTCTCCTTCCATACTGCCGGAGCGATCGATCACCAGGGTCACTTCACGCTTAATGGCTGTTCCTGCGGAACGAGCCCCGGCCGGCACACCGGCGAGTAACAGAAAATAGCCGCCGCCGACGCGCGCATCGGGATAAGCCAGCAGCGAAGCCGTCAAACCATGGCCCTCGACCAGATATGAGAGCCGGAAATGGCCAGGCTCGAGTTTCTGTTCACCGGCGACGCGCACGACGGCCTGTTCCTGCGCCGGTCGCTCAATCGAAATCTGGTGACTCGGGGAATAGACGGCGGAGAGCGGCGATTTGGCGGTCACACTGAGGTTGATCTTCCACGGAGTGGCTGTCGCTTCGAAAGACTCGCTGCGCGGCAGAACGTAGTCGATGCGGTTGCCGTCAGCCGGAAGCACATGCTCGTAGACGAGCCGCACACGTTGTTTGCCATGCGCGGCGACCGGAAAGACGCTCGAGCGCACGAGGTTGTAACCGGCAAACTCCAGCAAGGCTGGGTCGCGCAGCTTGCTCACAATCGACTGGTAGATTCCTTTCGCTTCCAACTTGGGTAGCAGCTTGGCGGTCGGTTCTTTTGCGGAACCGGCAAAGGTAAAAGCACGAACGACTGCTCCATCAGGCACCGGAACCAGCATCTCAGCTTCCTGCTGGCGATCGCTGGAATTTGTAAGTCCTACTTCGAGCGTGGTGGTGGCGACTTGCTGGAGGATGCGCACATCGGCAGAAACGTCGCTGATCAGAATTTGTCTGGCTTGCGGTCGGAGCGTGTAGCTGCGTGCTTGCGGGATGATCAGATTGGACGCGGCTGAACTGAACTCAACTGAGGGAACGGGGACAGGTTTAGTTATCTCCTGGGCTTGGCTGACGGGGTTGATAGTGCTGCATAGCGTAATGGCGAAACTGAGCGCCAAGGCAATGGTCGGGGTTAGCTTTCGCATGAGATCTCCTTCAGTGTTGGCAATGCATATGTCGTTGGTGCAGATTGGACCATGGCCGAGGTGCCATAGCGCGAACATTCAGGGGGCTTCTTTTGCTTGAAGCTCTTTAAGGGTCGGGCTCTGCACTGGCGCATCCACTAATCCAAGCCTCAGCTTGGCAGGACAGTTAAGATGAGAAAAATTTGAAAGGGAGACTTGGATCCGCGCGAGTAAATTCTGGAATTTGATACGAAACTTCGGTTGCGCGTCGTTGAGATGGAAACTTCGGGTGAGAGGGTTGCCAGAACGAAGGCGGCATTGGGGTAATTTGCAGGCAGGGAGAGTGAGTCAGTACCGTAGCGCGGTAGCGTCGGGTCAAAGCTGCGAGGCCGCGTAGTCTATACTTTGGCGTTGACCCGACGCTACCGCGTTACGGTACTGACTCGCCTTCCCCACCTGCAATTGTTCATCATCTGTGGTATTTCTCGGGCCATGATTAAGAAACTAACTGCACTCGCTCTGTGGGTTTTGACCAGCACGGTAATAATCCCCTCAACCCTCGCACAGAAGCCAAACAAGTTTGAGGATGCAATCGAGCGATCGACCGACGCGGCGCGCATCGTGACGCTCCTTGCCGTCCTTCCTGAGGGTGACTTACCCAAAGAGTTGCTTGATAAGGCCGAGGCGATCGGCGTGTTTCCGAAGGTCAAGCAGGAGGCTTTCTATTTCACCAAGATAACCGAAGGCTATGGCGTGATCAGTTCTCGTCTGGAAGGTGATTGGTCCATGCCCGCTTACTATCATTTCTTCGGTGGCGGGTATGGCAATCCGTTCAAGACAGATGATGCCCATGGCGTTATCTTTCTGTTCATGACCAAAGATGCGTTGAGTTGGTTTGAAAAAGGTGGCGTTGCGTTGAAGGGTGAAAAGAAAGCGATTGCCGGGCCGGTCGGGAAGATCACAGACGAGCAACGCAAAGAGATGGAAGGCGCGCAAATTCTCGCCTATGCGTACTACAACGGGAAACTCGACGGCAAAGGATTCGGTAAGGGCTTTTGGAAGAAGTTTGTGCTGGATCCTGACAACAACATCAACACTCCGCTCTATGGAATGAAGGGAAGAGAAGTGCTGGCCGGGAAAAAGGTCGAAACCCCTGGTACGATTCCGGTAGAGATATCGAACTACAAAGATGCGCTCGAAAAGTATTACCCGCGCGCAACTCTAGGCACAATTGGGCGCCTCAAAGTACAACGTTCGGCCATTCCTTGATAAGTAGTATATTCGCCTCACAATGAACTCCGAGTTCGAATGGGATCCATCTAAAGCGGCCTCGAACCATAAAAAGCACGGCGTCTCCTTCGCGGAAGCGGCAACAGTTTTCTTTGATCCCCTATCAATCACAGTGCCTGACCCCGTGCATTCAGGCGACGAGAGACGTTTTGTAATTACCGGCCTCTCGTATCAGCGGCGGGCGATCGTTGTTGTGCATGTGGATCGTAGTGATAGAATTCGTATCATCAGCGCGCGACGTGCCACACCAGCGGAAAGAGAAAAATATGAGTCAGGATCAAAATAACGAAACCGATTCGGAGATGTTGGAGGAGTACGACTTCAGTAATGGAGTTCGCGGCAAGTATGTCGATCGCTTTGCCAAAGGCTGCAATGTGATTGTGCTTGATCCGGATGTCGCGCGAATCTTTCCGGACTCAGAGTCGGTGAATCAAGCGTTGCGTGGGTTAGCTGAGATCATCCAACGCCAAGCGGAGAAATCCCAGCCGTAAACAATTGGCGCACGCTCATCAAGTGTCTTCAGCCGAAGCTTCGCAAGCATGCTTCTCGACTGGCTCTTCTCCCAGATCATAAAACCTCTGAACTTATCTATTCCTCTTTTCGTCTCAAGTAGAGGCGCGAGTAGAGTCGCGAAAGTTAAGGAGTTATTGAAGCCTTTTTATGTTTTGCCCGAAATGTAGTCAACAACAGGTTTCCGAGGAAGTGCGCTTCTGTTCGCGCTGCGGTTTTTCGCTTGGCGCTGTGCGAGAGCTCGTCGTCAGCGGCGGCGTCGATGAAGGAGAAGGGAAGGCTGGGCAGCTCGCGCCAAGTCAGAGGAATGCTCGCAAGGGCGCCTGGTTGATGCTGGCCAGTTTGGCAATAACGATTTTTGTGGGTTTTTTGACGGCCGTAGATGACGATCTAGCCGTTCTACTATTCCTGCCGTTTCTCGTGTTTATCCTTGGCTTTTTGCGCGTGCTTTACGGAGTGTTTTTGGCAGATAAACGAGCAGCGCGAGCCAAAGCGAAGGCTGACTCCAAAAAGCAGGTGGTCCCAATTCAACCTGGAGAACCAGGCGCAGCGGCGCGACGACCGGAACTATCCCCGGCGAGAGTCTCACCCATCGAGAATTTCAGTGGACATAGGATCGAGACAGCCGAGATGGTTCGCCCACCAAGCGTGACAGAGAACACTACAAGATTGCTCGATGAGGAGTTAGACCGACGCCGAGAGTAAGTGTCAGTACCGAAACGCGGTAGCGTCGGGTCAACGATTCGTCATCACTGATCATTGTAGGTAACTCATTGTTGACACGACGCTACCGCGTTTCGGTACTGACCTCATTCCAGCGAACAACCAAGGCTACTTCTCGTCCAGTTTTCTTCCCGCGTTCAAGTTATCGAAATTCAGGATCGTGTTGAGCACGAGGAAGTAACTCCCCTTCGTCTGTCCCCTCCAAATCGGATTCGTCGAGAACAGCACCACATGTCCTTTCCCAAACGGTGAATCGATCACCGCCGCGTGCTGCGCAATCTCATCTCCACCATCAAGTAAACCTGAGACGAAAAGCTCTCGAGTGTCCGCGTAACGCAAGACCACGCGCGGACGTTGATCCGGAGGAATCACGTAGACACCATTGCGTCGTTGTTCATCGGTTAAGGGCATGGCTTCCCAAACTTCAGCTTTCGGTGGCTCCGGCGCTTCCACCGGCGGACGGCCCTGCACCGTGTCCGGATCGTCCGGCGTGCCACGCCCGGTCAGCCGTTGTTCACGACGTGGTCGTGCGGCCCTTCCGCCAGCCATGTTGCTGAGGTTGAAGATTGGACCATTCGCACAGTACATCGCAAGCGAATCGCCATAGCCGTACGCTATCGGACTGGCACTATCGACGGCTTTGGTTCTTAGAATACTCCCCACCGCTTTTAGCCGTTGTGCGCGTTGAATCGAAACGCCGGGAACGAGGCCAGTCGAGATGGCAAAGTCAGCCGTGTCATCTACTGTGATGAATACTCCGCCGTTCTGTACAAACTTCTGCAGATTCTCGACACCTGAGAACCCGAGCCCAGGCCGCATGTCATCGGTCGAATCAATCTTCCCGAGGTTGGGAGTTAACGTCGTCGTTTTCCAGGGAAGCGCATTTCCAAACATGGGCATGCCGTTGATGATCGCCGGCGTGCCGCGTCCCACGGGCGCAAAGATGATCACGTCGTACTTCGCATTGAGATTCGAATCCTTCGAGACGTCTTGAGTGCTGATATACGAGAAGGGCACCTGCAATTTATCGAGCGCCAGCCGCCACCAACCCTCGTCCTGTGTGTTTACCCAGGTGTGCATGATTGCCACGCGAGCGGTCTTGACGGCGTGAGTCTTCACGGTCGGCGCGGTTTCGACTCCGTAGACCTGAATGCCAAGATCCTCTGCGGCGCGTTTTAACTCGCCGGGAGGCGCATTGCGAATGATGAAAGAGCCTCGATTGAACTTTCGACCAGCGGCCTCAAAAGGCTCTTCGGCAACTTCCATCGGAACGTTCTTCAAACGGAAGCGAAGCGTCACGAGGTTGTTGTCGGCGTTGTGATTGATAAGGTGAACAGCGCCTGCACTTGAAATGACACCGGGAGATTTGACTTCTCCGTTGACACGCTCCATCGAGACAGCCAGGACTTTTGCATCCACGACGCGCACGGCCTCGACATTCGCGAGTTCCCCCATGGTCCAGGCGGTGTCGTCATAGATCTCCTGTTGCGGATCGTTCGGCGCCCAGTACTGGTAATCAAGCAGAGCGTCGGCGATACGACTGTAGGGTTGATCCATGCGCACGATGTAACTGCCGGCGGGGAATCTTCGCTCGGTGGCAGGCGAAGGCGACGGGGAAGGAGACGGAGCGCTGGTTGTTGCAATTCTTGTCGGACTTGTGGCCGCTTTCTTCTTGAGAGTTACCGTAAACGGCGCGGTAGCCCGATGAATTTCGCAGCCCTGCGCTTGCA
>JANNON010000023.1:0-2708 GCA_031399105.1 Blastocatellia bacterium
CCCCCCCCCCCCGGCGCACACCAAGGCTCCGCATTCCCGCGCTCAAGCCGCATTGTCGCGTTCAAGCCGCATTGCCGAGGTTAAGTCTTAAGCGATTTCTTGACACGACTGCTAATCTCATCTCAATCAACTCCCGACGAATGAAAGGCCCAACCGCGAAATGGAAGACTTCGAAAAACTTGGTGCGTTTTATCTTGGCCGGCCCTACGACCTGGAAAAGAAGGAACCAAAAGAAGGACTGCTGCTCTACGATTCGAAAGATCTTGTCACCCATGCGGTTTGCGTCGGCATGACTGGTAGCGGCAAGACGGGGCTTTGCATCGGGCTGATTGAGGAAGCAGCCATAGACGGTATTCCCGCAATCGTGATCGATCCCAAGGGTGACCTCGCGAATCTGCTGCTCACTTTTCCGAATCTCAGTCCGACAGACTTTGCAACCTGGGTCAATGCCGAGGACGCCGAAAAGAAGGGCTTGACCTTGGAACAATTCGCTGCGCAACAATCTGAATTTTGGCGCAAGGGTCTCAGTGATTGGGGCCAGGACGGAAATCGGATCAAGCGGCTTCGCGATACTGTCGACTTTCGTGTTTACACTCCTGGCAGTAACGCCGGTTTCCCCGTTTCGATTCTCAACTCTTTCAGCGCGCCACCCCCAGCCATTCTTGAAGACACCGAGTTACTCAACGAGCGCGTGAGCACGACCGTCACCAGCCTGCTTGGTCTGCTGGGTATCGTTGCCGATCCCATTCGCAGTCGCGAGCACATCCTGCTTTCTAACATCATCAGCAAAGCATGGACGTCGGGCGCCGATCTGGATCTCGCCGCACTCATTCAACAAATCCAGGCGCCGCCAATTACAAGAGTAGGTGTCATGGATCTTGAATCGTTCTTCCCGGCCAAAGAACGATTCGAACTCGCGATGGTTTTGAATAACCTGTTAGCCGCGCCGAGTTTTGCGAGTTGGTTGGAAGGCGAGCCACTCAATTTGCAGAACATTCTGCACACCGGCGAAGGGAAACCACGCATCGCCATCTTCTCGATCGCGCACCTGAACGATGCCGAACGAATGTTTTTTGTGTCGTTACTCTTGAATCAAACACTCGGCTGGGTGCGCACTCAATCAGGCACGACCAGCCTCCGCGCAATCCTCTACATGGACGAAATCTTCGGATACTTTCCGCCGGTTGCGAATCCGCCTTCCAAACTTCCGCTGCTGACGCTTTTGAAGCAGGGCCGCGCGTTTGGTCTTGGCGTGGTCCTGGCAACTCAGAATCCGGTCGATCTTGATTACAAAGGCTTAGCGAACACCGGAACCTGGTTCATAGGCAGATTACAGACCGAGCGTGACAAGGCGCGTGTGATTGAGGGCCTGGAAGGGGTGGCGACTTCAGCCGGAAAGTCATTCGATCGGCAGAAGCTGGAACAGACGCTCGCGAGTTTGGGCAGCAGGATCTTCTTACTCAACAACGTACACGACGATGCGCCGGAAATCTTTGAGACTCGCTGGGCGATGTCGTACTTGCGAGGCCCACTTACACGCAACCAGATTAAGACGTTGATGGATCCCGCCAAGGGATTGGCCTCGGGCCAGGTTGGCTCAGTCGCGAGTACGCCGTCACCATCGATGGGTGAGGCGCCAGTTGCAGCCGCGGTGCCGGCTCCGGCGGCGCGTCCAGTTTTGCCGCCAGAGATTTCGCAATACTTTGTCCCAATACGCAGCAACGTGAATGGCTCGTCGTTGGTCTATCACCCGATGGTGCTTGGCTCTGCGGCGGTTCGCTTCAGCAACAAGAAGATCGAGGCTAGTGAATCTCTTGCGATGTTGGCGGCGATTACCGATGGTGCAGTGCCTGTCAACTGGGACCAGGCGACGAAAGCGGAAATAGCGATCGGTGATCTTGAGAAAACACCTGCCGAAGACGCGCAGTTCGCTGATTTATCTGGCCTGGCTTTGAAAGCGAAAACCTATGAGGGCTGGAAGAAGGATTTTGTAAACTGGATTTATCGCAATCAGAAACTCGACTTGCTGCAAAGTCCCAATCTTGCAATCGGCTCAAATCCTGGCGAGACGGAACGCGACTTCCGGGTCCGATTGCAGCAAGCGGCTCGGGAGAAACGCGATGATGCGGTTGAGCGCTTGCGCGAGAAGTTTGCGCCAAAGATCGCTACCCTCGAAGAACGTTTGCGTAAGGCTGAGCATGCGAAAGAGCGCGAAGCGGAGCAGGCGAGTTCAAGCAAGATGCAGACTGCGATCTCATTTGGCGCCACCTTGCTTTCATCATTCATGGGACGCAAGGCGGTAAGCATTGGCACGCTGGGCCGGGCTACCACCGCCGTGCGAGGCGTTGGGAGATCGATGAAAGAGTCACAGGATGTAGGACGTGCGGAAGAGAACATCGAAGCGATTAATCAACGGCTGGTCGAGTTGAACGAAGAGTTCAAGGATCAGATCGCGTCACTCGAAAAATCATTTGATCCGCAGACGGAGCAGTTGGAAGTTGTAAGTTTGAAACCAACGAAGGCGAATATTGCGGTCGAGCTTGTCACGCTGGCCTGGGTTCCATACTGGCATGATGCGCAAGGACGTGCGACGGCTGCTTGGGAATAGTCCGTTGTCAGTTGTCAGTTGTCAGTGTCAGTTGTTAGTTGTTAGTTGTTAGTTGTTAGTTGTCAGTTGTCAGTTGTCAGTTGTCAGTTGTCAGTTGTGG
>JANNON010000036.1:0-2877 GCA_031399105.1 Blastocatellia bacterium
GTGGCGATTAGCTGCCGTCTACCTGCATCAGGCGTTTGGCGATGATTTCCGCAGTCTCGACTTACCGTTTATCGCCGGCCTGGACAAAGACGCTTGGAGGACGATTCGCAGTATGACAGCGGCGGGCGTGAACTCTCCGGAAACGTCGAGTATGGGAAGACTCTTCGATGCTGTGTCGAGCCTGATTGGCCTGCGAGACTCTGTGAGCTACGAAGGACAAGCGGCTATTGAGCTCGAGGCAATTGCCGACCATACCGAGATGTCGAGCTATGAATTTGGTTTTAGCGACGACGGTCAGGAGATTGATGCGGCACCGGTTGTCCGGAGTGTGGTTGAAGATCTGTTGAGCGAGATGCCGAGGGCTATCGTGTCTGCACGATTTCACTGGGGCGTCGCGAAAGTAATTGCAGCGATGGCGATGCGAATCCGTGACGAACGTAAGCTGAACCGAGTGGCGCTTTCAGGTGGCGTCTTTCAAAACGTATTTCTCTTGAACCGAACTTGCAAAGCGCTGGGTGAGGCGCAGTTTGAAGTGCTCACGCATCGTCGCGTGCCGCCCAATGACGGTGGCATTTCATTGGGACAAGCGGTAATTGCGAATGCTCGCTTACTTTCCGGGAGGATCTAATTATGTGTCTCGCCATACCGGGCAGGATTGTTGACATCATCGACGAGGAGAACCAGCTCGCGAAAGTTGAAGTGGGCGGCGTCAGACGCAACGTTAACATCGGGATGCTGGACAGAGAGACGACCAAGGTTGGTGACTACGTCTTGATTCATGTCGGCTTCGCGATGAGTAAGATTGATGAGAAAGAAGCGGAAGAAACATTGCGCGTGTTGCAGCAGATGGGTTCATACGAGCCGGAATTTGATCAGTTCAAGACAGCGCTGGAGTAAGTGAGATCTCAGATCTGAAATTTGAGATCTCAAGGAGGAGTGGAACAGAGAAAACAGAAGACAGAAAACAGAACAAAGACAAAGCGCAAAGAACAAACAAAGACCAGTTCAGACTCGAAACTAGAAACTCGAAACTTCCTTATGTCGCAACCCCTAAACAACTTCTCCGAAACTTTCTACCCCTTCCTGCACGACGATGCGAAGCAGCCGCAGGAGTTGATGGAGCAATTGCGCTTTTCTTTATTGGAGAAGGCAGCGGAGAGTTGTCAGATCAAGACCCTTTTCTTCGAAGAGAACAAAGATGCGATTCTCGCCGCGTCCTTGGCCCTGGCGAAGGTGTTTTACCGCGGCCGCAAACTTTTGGTCTGCGGAAACGGTGGCTCGGCAACCGATGCTCAACACATCGCTGTTGAGTTCATGCATCCAATCACCGTCGGTCGTCGAGCGTTACCGGCCATCTCGCTGACGAATGACATGGCGATGGTGACTGCTGTTTCAAACGACGTTGGTTTCGCTGATGTGTTTGCAAGGCAGGTAATTGCGCTGGGTCAGGAAGGCGATATGTTGCTCGGTATTTCGACGAGCGGAAATTCAGACAATCTGATTCATGCATTCGACACCGCGCGGCGCATGAAGATAACGCGGTTTGGTTTCGCGGGTGGCGATGGCGGCCAGATGAAGGAGTTGTTGTCGGCTGGACTGCTCGATTATTGCTTTACCGTTCCAACGTCGAGCATTCATCGGATTCAGGAAACTCATGTCGCTCTTTATCACATCATGTGGGACATGGTGCATTCGTTTCTTGAGCATAAGTCGCTGTTGGGCGAAGAGTCTCATGTCTCAGGTCTCAAGTCTCAGGACTGACGGGCCTGAGATCAACTCTGAGATCTGAGATCTGAAATTTGAGATCGCAGAGGGAGGTGACCAATGAAGTTCATAGACGAGTATCGCCAAAGCGACCTGGCTCATCGCCTTGCGGACCGAATTGCGGCCTTAACGCACGAGCCGCTGAAGTTGATGGAAGTTTGTGGCGGCCACACACACACGATCTTCAAATACGGAATTGAAGATCTCTTACCTCCCAACATCGAAATGATTCATGGACCGGGATGTCCAGTCTGTGTGATACCGCTCGGCCGCGTCGATGACGCTATTTCGATTGCCCAACACGAAGAAGTCATCTTTACCACCTTTGGTGATGCGATGCGGGTACCGGGCTCGAGCACGAGCCTGCTGGATGCCAAAGCAGATGGGGCGGACGTGCGGATGGTCTACTCGCCGCTCGATGCGGTGAAGATCGCCAGTAAGAATCCTGACAAGCATGTGGTCTTTTTGGCGCTCGGCTTTGAAACCACCGCGCCTTCGACGGCGATGACAATTCTTCAGGCCGAGAAAGATCAGGTTAGAAACTTCAGCGTGTTCTGTAACCACATCATGATCATTCCGGCATTGAAGGCGATGCTCGATTCGCCGGACTTAAAGCTTGACGGCTTTGTCGGACCGGGCCATGTCAGCACGGTGATCGGCACGCGCTGTTACGAGTTTGTGGCGAGAGACTATGGCAAGCCAATTGTTGTTACTGGCTTTGAGCCACTGGATGTGCTGCAATCCGTCTACATGATTGTGCAACAGATCGTCGAAGGCCGTGCGGAAGTTGAGAATCAATATCCGAGAGCAGTCGCTACCGAAGGGAACCCCAAAGCGCTCGCAGTGCTGACGCAGATATTCGAGCCGCGTGACTTTTTCGAATGGCGCGGGTTGGGCTCGATTCCTCGTAGTGGGATGAAGCTGAAGGCGCGATATGCCGACTTCGACGCTGAGTTGAAATTCAATGTGCCTGGGTTGCGAATAGCGGATCCCAAAGCTTGCCAGTGTGGGGAGATTTTGAAAGGAGTGAAGAAGCCCTGGGAGTGTAAAGTGTTTGGGACGGCCTGTACGCCTGAAACTCCGATAGGCTCGTGCCGAAGGTACGGGCCGGAG
>JANNON010000103.1:0-10956 GCA_031399105.1 Blastocatellia bacterium
CCGCGTTCCTGACCCGCGCCTTGCGTTTCCTGCCCCAGGAGATCAGCCGGCAGGTGCTCGCCGATGGCTGCCATGTCGAGCGCAGCCCGGCGGCGCATCTGGCGGCGTTGCAGGACCTGACGGAAATCCGCGCGCTGCTGCAGGCCGCCCAGGCCCAGCCGCCGGCTTCCCTGGCTCCCGCCATCGAGCGCATGGCTTCGGCGTTGCGCGTGCTGCGCCACGGCGATGGCGGGCTGGCGCTGTTCAACGGATCGCGCGAGGAAATCCCCGCGCTGATCGACCTGACGCTGACCCAGGCCGGGCGCGGCGGGCGGGGCGTGTCGGCGATGACCGAGGGCGGGTTCCAGCGGCTGCAGGCCGGCAGAAGCGTGGTGATCCTCGATTGCGGCGTGCCGCCGCCGCCAGGGACCGACCGATTGTCCCATGCCGGCACGCTGTCGATGGAAATGTCGGTCGGGCGTCCACACGGCGCCACCGTGCAAATTCAGACCCGTGACGGCAGCATCGCGATCGCCGACGTCGCAACGGCTTATGCTGGCTCTCAAAATGGTGACGTGGATCTGGAACGGATCACACAGGTCGCCGAGGTCGGCACCATTGGTGGGAATATCAGTATTAGAGAATCGAAAGGCCGGATGGATCTCAACTCCGCGGGTGGCAGCGTCATCGCGGAAAACGTGCGCTCCGCCGAGGACTCAGATGCATTTGAAGCCTCAACGGTAAGCGGTGAGATTGAGCTGACGCAGGTTTCGCATGCATTACTAAACGTAAGGACCACGACCGGCAACATGTTGTTGACTGGTCCACTGGCGAGCGGCGGTCGCTATGGGATTAATACCATGTCCGGCAATGTGACGCTCGCTTTGCCTGCCGACGCCTCGTTTCAACTGAATGCGAAAATTTCTGGTGGCGACATCATCACGGATTTTCCTTTGACGCTTCTTGGTCAGTCAGTATCGACCGTGCCAGCAGTTAGAGCACCACGAGTTCCCAGAAATCCCCGTTCGGCTCCGGGAACTCCCAGCGCGCCAGGAGGCCCAGGTGCGCAAGGAACTGCCGGGGCTCAGGAGGCGCCTGCTGCGCCTGAGGCGCCAACAACGCGCGCGCCGGTTAGTCCGCGGACTCCAGCTCCCGCTGGTTCCCCCACGGCGGCCGCGCCCGTCGTGATTGTTAATGCCGATCGAAAGGTCACAATCACTACGCCTGGCGAAACGGTGACGGTGAAAGTGAAACCTACCACGGTAGATTCAGTTGTTCGGGTTGGTCCAATCCTTGTTAATCCACACACTCTGCGTCGCATCAGTGCAATTTGCGGTACTGGGGATGCGACGATCTCAGTGGCCTCTTTCAGCGGCACGCTCCACTTGCAGAAGAACTAGGGTCTCGAGACTGAGGTCTCAGGTCTCAGGTCTCAGGTCTCAAGTCTCAGGACTCAGGCCTCAGATTTGAGATAATCTGAGATCTGAGATCTGAGATCTGAGATCTGAGATCTGAGATCTGAGATCTGAGATCTGAGTCCTGAGTCCTGAGACCTGAGTCCTGAGACCTAACTCGAAACTCGAAACTCGCCCGCCCCCTCCTCTTTCTTGCCACAAACCTTTCCAGTCCGGTGTTCTGGTAATAGAGCAACGCAGATGGGCCGGGAGTGGTAAAGAGAAACTCCAGGGAGCCATTCCCGGTCCAGAAACTATGGGAAAACAATGAGCACCACGAATTTCGACAGCAAAGAGAGAAAAGGATACCGGGTCCTAATACTGATGCTAGTGGCGCTGGCTGTTCTGTCCAGCGCACTAAAGGACATCGAGCGTCTCCAGCAACTCGCTTCTAATCTCGAAGAGCTAACAGCTGCAGTTACGGGCCATAGTTTTTTCACGGCTAGTGCGGCGACCACCTCTGAGAATGGAAAGCACAGTGCTTTGCCGCTAACACCGACCTCGCTTGCATCGCCGCAAACGCTGGCGGGTGAGTTTCGCTGGACCGGCCGCGTCGCTACCGGACAGACGATTGAGATAAGAGGCTTAAATGGTGATATTGCAGCAGACGGCTCATCTGGCAGCGAGGTCGAAGTAGTAGCTAATAAGCAGTCGCGACGAAGTGACGTGAACCTCGTAAGTATCAAAGTGGTTGAGCATGCAGGTGGAGTAACTATTTGCGCTATCTATCCGACAGACGATCCCAATCGGACAACGGTATGTGAACCGAGCGGGACCGCAGCCGAAAATCCTTCTTCCAACACGAGTGTAGTAACTAAGAATGACGTGCGCGTCGATTTCAGAGTGCGAGTTCCTGCTGGCGTGAATGTGGCCGCCAGGACCGTGAATGGTGAGATCAATGCCGAAGCCCTGGCCAGCAATGTCAGCGTTAAGACTGTTAATGGCAGCATCAAGATCTCAACCAGCGGTTACGCCGAGGCGAAAACCGTCAACGGTGAGATCTCGGCGAGACTCGGAAATGTGAACTGGCCGGGCTCGCTCCAGTTCAAGACGGTTAACGGCGCCATTAATCTCGACTTGCCGGCCGGCACAAACGCCAGCGTTCAGGCCAAAACTTTTAATGGCACGATCAATAGCGATTTCCCGCTGACGATTCTGGGCAAGTTCGGCAAGCGCGAAGTAAGTGGGATCATCGGATCGGGTGGACGGGAATTACTCCTCAAGACACTGAACGGCAGTATCAATCTTCGACGTGCGGGTTGAGATTGATCAAAAGAAACAACCTGTTAACGATTAATTAAAGAGAGAAGAAATAGATGTTGAGAAAAGTTTTGTTGAGCAGTTTCATAATCGCGGTCGTCGCTTTGAGTTTGCCGCAGATTGCCAGCTTGCATGCGATGAATTGGCCCGCAGCAGATCAGACGCCATTAACTCGCGCTGCAGTCAGCCAGGTGTTTGCCGGTGATGTCACCTCCACCGGACCCGAAGTGCGTGAAGACTTCAGTCAGACATATCCGTTTACGGCCAACGGTCGCATCGTGCTCGAGAACATAAACGGCGGAGTGAAGATTACCGTTTGGGACCGCAATGAGGTCCAGCTGACGGCAGTCAAACGCGCCTTCAACCGCGAACGACTCGCACAGGCGCAGATCGACGTGGCAGCTACCGGCGATGCGCTACGCATCAAGACGCGCTATCCCGAGCACAACCAAAGTTTCTATGGCGACGAAAAAGGTCGCCACAACAATCCGGCATCAGTCGATTACACCCTGACCGTGCCGCGGCAGACGCGACTGGAATCAATCGATCTGATTAATGGCGCGCTGGATGTGGACGGCGTTGAAGGAGATGTCACTTGCTCATCAATCAATGGCCGCGTGACGGCCAAAGGTCTGATGGGATCCGCTAAGCTCTCAACCGTGAACGGTGGTTTGGAAGCAGTTTTTACTCGCATGGACGAAACGAAAGCGATTTCACTTAACTCGGTTAATGGCTCCGTATCACTGATGATTCCGTCGAACGCGAATGCTCTTGTTCGTGCCAGCACCGTCCACGGCGATATCGCCAATGACTTTGGCCTGAACGTTAGCCACGGCGAATACGTCGGGCATGAGCTACACGGGCAGATCGGAACGGGTGGCCCGCGCATCAGAATCGGAAACGTCAACGGCCGCATCTGGATCAAGCGAAATCCTGATGGTGGCAAGTTGAGCGCAGCCGTGTCGTTGCTTTCTCAAGAGGAGAAAGATGTCTGGCAGAAAGACAAGATTAAGGGCGCCTACTCTGAAGAGTTGAAAGAACTCAATGCCGCGAACCGTCGACTTGCCGAAGAGATAAAGAAAGACATTGCCGGTGAAACTCGAGCTGCACGACAGGTTCGCATTGATGCGCAACGGGAGGCTGCTCGCGCTATTCGCGAGGCTCAGAATGAGATTCGAAGAGCCCAGCTCGAGATCCAGCGTGAGATGCATCGCGAGATTAGACAACAGGCGCGTGAAGAGGCGCGGGCGGAAGGACACGCTACGGGAGCGGGTGCGGGAGCAGGAGCACGCGCAGGGACTGGAAGCGCTACAGCGAAAGGCGTGGGTTCAGGCGTTGGTCGACGAGTTTTTACCTTTCGCGAATCCAAATCATTTGCTGTTACCGGAACCTCGCGCGTGAACGTCATTACCTATGACGGTACGATCATCGTGCGCGGCTGGGACAAGCCCGAGGTGATGTATACGGCTATCAAGCGAGTGAACGATGAGGCTGAGGCCAAAGACATTGAGATCAAGAGCGAGCAGCAGGGTTCAAGCGTTTCCATCATTGCCGCCAGTCCCGAAGGCAGTGGGTCAGTCAACCTTGAAGTCTTTGTGCCCCGCAGCACTTCGCTACATGTCTCTTCCGGGGATGGCCAATTAACACTCGACGGTGTGTCGGGCGATCTGACATTGCGCACGGGCGATGGTTCGGTCGAAGTGTCAAACGCATCGGGCCAATTGCGAGTGAATACCGGCGACGGCCCAATCAAGATCGGACGTTTTGAAGGTCAATTGGATGCGCGCACCGGTGATGGACCTATCGCCCTCGACGGCAAGTTTGTATCGCTGGCAGCACGCACAGGTTCAGGTTCGGTGATTCTGGCAATCCCGGCTGACTCGAATTTCACCATCGAAACTGATGCCGAAGAAGTTACTAACGAGGGGCTGACTCTTACCGAAGATCTGGCTCCCTCCAAACGGGTCAAGCGTTGGAAAGTCGGTAGCGGCGGCAAAGTGTTCGTTATAAACACTGGCGACGGCAAGATTCTAGTGCGGCGTCGCTAGAGGGAAACTCAGGCCTTCATCTCATCTCAGATTCAGATTTGGGATTCGCAAAGAGACCTGAGATTTACTGCGTCCAGTCAGTCCGGATTTTCGGATTTATTTACGAGAACCCCGGTCAGTTTTATAGCGTAAGCGGTAGTGCTTCAGACTCGGTTTTCTTCTTGTCTGTTCAAACTAAAAAGGGTTGGTCTCCCCAAGCGCTTAACCCTGGTTACCTCGAATCGATTTCAGCACTAACAGCACTAACTTTCATACCCCAGGTGGAATCTATTCGCAGGTGACACTCCGTAAAAATAGCGCAGGACATTCATGATTATCAAAGCGGCCATACTCCTCAGCGTACTCTGCGTGTTTGTAACCCAGACCTTTTCGCAATCGACACCAGCCAAGCCGGCAGCCGAGATCAAAGCAGCGGTACCAGATAAAGCGACGACGTCACCAACACCGGCGAAACCCCTGCCTTCACCAGCAGCACCGAGCGTTGACAAACCGGACGCCGCGACATCGTTAGCTCCGACTGTGACGCCAACCGGCAACGGCGCCCCGGCAACGGCGGCACCCGGGGCAAAAGGTGTGGTGGTGCTCCCTATCGAAAAGGCGAATCCGGTGAACATACCGAAATTCGCTTCGCCACCGGTCATTGATGGAAAGCTTGATGACAGCGTCTGGCAAGGTGCAGCGGTACTGAAAGATTTTTACCAGATCGATCCGGGCGACAACATCGCGCCGTCAAAACCTACCGAAGTACTGTTGGGATATGACGCAAAGTTTCTTTACATCGGTTTCCGCGCGTACGACGAGCAGGACAAAATTCGTTCGACAGTGGCCAAGCGCGATAACATTTTTAACGATGACTACGTAGGCTTTTATCTCGACACTTTTAATGACAAGCGAAAGGCGTTTGAGGCTTTTTTCAATCCGCTCGGAATTCAGGGAGATGGCGTGCTTACCGAAGGCCGCGGCGAAGATTTTAGTGTTGATATTTTGATGGAATCCAAGGGAACGATTACCGAGGCCGGTTATTTCGTCGAGATCGCGATTCCTTTTAAGTCGCTCAGATATGAAGCCGGCAAGGGAAAGTTTTGGGGAGCGCATTTTTTCCGTCGCATCCAGCGCTTTAATCGAGAGCTAAATTCATGGATGCCATTCTCGCGCAGCATCTCGAGCAATTTGGCCCAAGCGGGAAGGTTGGGCGGCCTTGATGGAATCGCGTCGGAGCGAACGCTTGAACTGATTCCGAGTATCACGTTTTCAGAGACCGGCAGGTTTGTGCGCACGTTCGGCGCCCCTTTGACTGGGGCCGATCCCGGTCGCATTTTCAATGAACCCTTCAAAATGGAAGCAGGTTTAACGGCCAAGTTCATTCCGAATCCCGGTATGACCATTGACCTGGCAATCAACCCTGACTTCGCCCAAGTAGAAGCGGATCAGTTAGTGGTCACAGCGAATCAGCGGTTTCCGATCTTCTTTCCCGAGAAGCGCCCATTCTTTCTCGAAGGCATCGATATTTTCACAACACCGATCACCGCGGTTCACACACGGGCGATCGTCGATCCGGATTTAGCACTCAAGACTACTGGCAAGATTGGTCGCAATACGTTTGGCATTATGGCGGCGAGCGACAACGGGCCGGGGAATCTTTCTCTCGACGATCGTGAGTTCCTGCGAGTAAACCCCTTAACGTTGAGTCCGGGTTCGCTAAATCGACAGAACGATCTCTTAAAAATCCTCGACAAGAACGCCCTGATCGGTGTGTTGCGTTTAAAGCGAGATGTCGGAAAAGAGAACAGCCTCGGAATTCTAGCCACGACCTATAACTTTCCCGACAAGCACAATCAGCTATTCTCGACAGACGGACGGTTTGTGCTGGACAAGCAGACAACGTTGACGTTCCAGGCGATTGGAACGTTCTCAAAGAATTTCTTTTTCGATCCGAACACAGGAATAACTGAGGATCGGAAGGGTAATGGTTTCGGCTACTCAGTTAATTACGTCAATTCAGGTCGCAATTGGGGTTACGAATTTGGGGGCGAAGGATTCACGTCCGACTATCGCGCCGACGTTGGTTTTTTCCAGCGCACTAATTCAAACTCCAGCTATGGTTTTCTGCGTTACAACTCTGATCCCCAGCCAAAGAAGAAGCTGATTTCTTATCACATACACAACTTCACACATCTTGATTACGACTGGCAGGGAAGACTGTACGCCTGGGAATCGGAGAACCTTGTGGAGTTGAACCTGCCGCGCAGCAGTTGGTGGGGAGTTTGGTGGGAACCGGGATACGAACGTCTGTTTGATTACGAGTTTGGTCCAGTTAGAACTGCTGGTCCGTGTAATCCTTTTGGTCTCACTGCGGCCAGTGGCGGGAATCCTCGCGTTAGTCCCTGCACGTTCTACGGACCTGACAACGAACGTTCATCAAACAAGCAGCACCTTTCGACTTTCGTGGGATCTAACTTCAGCAAGCAGATCCAGTTCAATGGCCAGATTACACATCGCTGGGGACACTTCGATCTCGACTTCGGCAACCTGCCAAAGTATCCGCGCGTTAGTCCACCTGCATTGCTTGCTCAGGAATTGCGGGCGGCTGGACGATGTGATGTAAACCCGGCGCCTGAATGTATCGCCCCGCAGGATCCCGGCGGTGGAAATCTATTGCAGATCACAGCCGGAATTACTTATCAGCCGACGAACGAGTTCCGCACGCAACTAAATCTCAATAAGCAGCGATTGACCCGTTACGACACTGGCTTGACTGCGTTTGACGTAAATATCCTTACCTGGCGCGGCACCTATCAGTTCAGCAAGGCTACGTTTGCGCGAGTCATCCTGGACTACAACACACTCAACTCGAAAGTTCGGGCCCAGTTCTTGACGGGCTGGACGCCGAGTCCCGGTACCTCATTTTACGTCGGTTACAACGACGACATTACTTATCAGGGCGAGCATCCCTTCACTCGCGAGATCGTTCCGGGATTTCGTAGAAATGGCCGCGTCTTTTTCATCAAGGCCTCTTATCTAATCCGCAAAAGTTTTGGCAGCTAATCGCGTTGTTACGGCATCTCTTAACCAGATTCGTTTTCCCAAACTAAGCTGGGCAATCTGGCGAACCCCCCTTTCATCAATTGGCCGGGCCGCGTGGTAACATAAGCCACCGGCCCGGCAACGCATTACGCATTGAATAAATCCTGCGTGAGCAACGATTAAGTCTCGGGCGTCAGAATAAACAAAGGATTCTTCACTGCGTAAACAAAACATGGTTTCGTTCGCTCGTCCCATCTTTCGTGCCCCCCTTAAATCGGTAGTGCTCTCCGCGATCTTGTTGTCATGCGCGTTGTTCGCTGCGTGCAAGAGCGACTATCCGGCTTCGGCGCGCCAAGGTCAGGGGGATGCGAAGACTGCTCGGCAAGTGAAAATCACGCCCGTTGTGGAAACTCCTTTTGGCGAGTCGGTGACTGCCAACGGAACTCTCGCTGCTTACGATCAAACGACCGTGAGCGGAAAAGTGCCCGGGCGAATTCGCACCATCACTGTGGATCTGGGAAGTGTAGTTCGGCGCGGGCAGTTGATCGCTCAGTTGGAGCCGGGGGACTATCGCTTACGCGTGCAACAGGCGGAGGCTGCTTTGGCGCAGGCCCGCGCACGACTTGGTCTTTCGCCGGATGGACGGGACGATCGAGTAGATCTTGAACAGACGGGAACAGTGCGGCAGGCCCGAGCGGTTATGGAAGAGGCGAGACTCAATCGGGAGCGCGCAGTCAAACTGGTGGAGCAGGGTGTTGTAGCGCGTTCCGATTACGAATCCGCCGACGCCACCTACAAAGTGGCGCTCAGCAGATACCAGGATGCGGTGGAAGAGATTCGCAATCGCCAGGCACTGCTGGCGCAAAGACGATCTGAACTCTCGTTGGCACGGCAACAACTCACAGATACTTCTGTGTTTGCGCCGCTCGATGGGATTGTTCAGGAAAAGCGCGCCAGCGTGGGAGAGTTTGTGGCTTCTGGTGCTCCATTGGTCGACATCGTGAAGATAGATCCCTTGCGCCTACGAGCGGAAGTTCCGGAAAGAGAGGCCGGCACCGTTCGCGCGGGACAAAACGTGCGAGTGACCGTCGATGGCGACACGAATGTTTATGTCGGACAGATCACGCGTTTGAGTCCCGTCATCACTGACCAGAACCGAATGCTGATCGTTGAAGCCGACGTTCGCAACAATGGCAAACTTCGTCCAGGCGCGTTTGCGCGGGCCGAGATTGTGACCAATGATGCGAAGATGGCAGTCACCGTGCCGAACAACGCCATCATCACGTTTGCTGGCATCGAGAAGGTAATTGTAGTGAACAACGGCAAGGCTCAGGAGAAACCAATTACTACCGGACGCCGCAGCGGTGACTGGACTGAGATTGTTGCGGGTGTGAATTTGGGTGAGAAGGTGGTTGTCGATCCGGGAAATCTGCAGTCAGGCCAGGCTGTGGAAGTTGTTGAGTAACTGTTTTATGGGAGCGCGGACGGCCTCGTCCGCTTTTCTGGCTCCCACTTAGGTTCAAGTTGTCGCGTAGTTTAAGTAATGCAAAAACTCGCTGAAATCTGTATCCGCCGTCCCGTCTTCGCGACGATGATCATTCTTTCGTTGGTCGTTGTCGGAGCCGCCGGCTTTTTCCGTCTGGGTGTGGATCGCTTTCCGTCAGTCGATCTGCCCACGGTCAGCGTGCGCACTAGTTTACCCGGCGCCGCACCGGAAGAGATGGAGTCGCTCGTCACTCAACAGATCGAAGAAGTTGTAAATACCGTTGACGGCATCGATGAACTCCGCTCGATTTCTTCACAAGGCTCTTCTTTTGTAATTGCTACTTTCAAACTGGATCGCGATCTCGATACGGCAGCACAGGATGTTCGCGATCGTGTCGCCACGGTTGTCAGACAACTACCTGATGATGCGACTCCTCCCGTCGTCCAGAAGTTTGATAACGACAGTACGCCCGTCATCACAATCTCGCTGTCAGGCGATCGCTCAATCAGAGAGCTGACCGAGCTTGCCGACAAGACCGTGCGGGTACAGCTTGAACGCACCGGCGGTGTCGGCGAAGTAAGGATTTCTGGTGGATTGGATCGCGCAATAAATGTGTGGATCGATGCCGATCGACTGGCGGCATACCAGATTCCGATTACCGCGATTGGCCAGGCTCTAGCACGTCAAAACACCGACATCCCCGGCGGTAACGTTAACACCGGGCAGGAAGAACTGGTCCTGCGAACGCTCGGTCGCTACGCCGATCCGCGCTCGTTTGAGGAGCTCGTGATAGCGAACATCAACGGTGCGCCAGTGCGTCTCCGCGATGTTGGCAGAGTTGAGGACGGGACGAAGGAACAGCGATCAATTTCCAGACTCAACGGTGTCCCGACCGTCTCGCTGGAAATTCGCCGGCAGTCCGGCGCCAACACAATCGAAGTTATCAACGGAGTCAAAGCACAACTGCCACGCGTCGCTTCGCAGTTGCCCAATGACGTAAAGCTTGAAGTCATTCGCGACCAGTCGCGTTATATCGAATCTGCGTTGCACGAGATCGAAACTCACCTTGTGCTGGGAAGTATTCTGGCCAGCCTCGTGGTGTTTTTCTTCATGCGCTCGTGGCGCTCGACCCTCATCGCGGCCGTAGCCATTCCATGTTCCGTTATTTCGACCTTCGGCATGATGCGCGCGCTCGACTTCACTCTGAACAGTGTGACGATGCTGGCCCTGGTGCTGATGGTGGGAGTGGTAATTGACGATGCGATCGTCGTTCTGGAGAACATCTTTCGCTTCATTGAAGAAAAGCGAATGAATGCGAAAGAGGCGGCGCGCGAAGCGACCAAGGACATCGGTCTCGCCGTACTCGCGACCACCTTTTCCTTAGTCGTTATCTTCCTGCCCGTGTCTTTCATGTCATCGATTTCAGGAAGGTTTCTCTATCAGTTTGGCATCACCGCAGCGGTTGCGATTCTCGTCAGCTTGCTCGTTTGCTTCACGCTGACGCCGATGATGAGTTCGCGCCTGATTCGCGTAGATGATGCGCAGGGCGGACATGGTGCCCCGCAATCGCGCAAGGGCTTCTATCGCTGGATCGATCTGGGTTACTCGAAACTGCTGGCTTTTGCCATGAACCATCGGTTCGCAGTGGCCACCCTGTCCGTGCTCGTGATCCTTTCGAGTATTCCGCTGTATCGCGCGGTCAAGC
>JANNON010000150.1:0-3417 GCA_031399105.1 Blastocatellia bacterium
ATCTCGCGAGCGATCGTTGAGATCGTCCGCTCGCGCTGCGTTGTGGTGGCCTCGCGCCCGCCCCCCAAGGGCCTCGTGTCATTATTGAAAAGCCCTTCGGCCATGATCTCGAATCTTCTCGCAAACTGAACAGGACTCTGCATGGTTGCTTTGCCGAAGAAGATATCTTCCGCATCGATCATTATCTGGGAAAGCGGGCCGTGAATAATTTGATGGTCTTTCGCTTCGCAAACACTTTTGTCGAGTCGTTCTGGAATCGTAACTACATCAAAAGTGTTCAGATCACGATGGCCGAGAATTTCGGCGTCCAGGGCCGGGGAGTCTTCTACGATAAGACCGGCGCCATTCGCGACGTAATTCAAAATCACAGTTTTCAGATCCTTTCGAACCTGGCGATGGAGCAACCGGCCAGACTCGATAGCGAATCCATACGCGACGAAAAAGCCAAGGTGCTGAAAGCTATTCAACCGATAGCTGAGAAAGACCTCGTCCGCGGGCAATTCCGCGGGTACCGCAATGAGAATGGAGTGGCGCAGGATTCGCAAACGGAGACGTTTGCCGCGTTAAAGCTCGGGATCAATTCCTGGCGTTGGAAGGGAGTTCCCTTTTACATTCGCGCCGGGAAAAACCTGCCAGTCACGTGCACCGAAATTGTGGCCCGGTTTCGTAAACCCCCTTCACTGCTCGCTGCAGACCAACTGAAGGAAAACCACTTGCGTCTCCGCCTCAATCCAGACGTCACAATCGCAATGGGAATGATGGTGTTGAGTGGAGTTGAGCCCGTATCTGCCGAGAAAGTTGAAATGCTGGCGAGCCGCATTCCGGAGAAAGGTCGGATCGACGCCTACGAACGACTTTTACGCTGCGCCATGGAAGGCGACACCACAATGTTTGCTCGAGAGGATTACGTCGAAGAGGCGTGGCGCATCGTTGACCCGGTGCTTAAAGCAGCGACACCCGTTTACGAGTATGAACCAAATAGTTGGGGTCCGAGCGAGGTAGGGCGCTTGCTGCCGCCGGGCGGATGGAACAATCCAGAAAACGACGGAGATGTGTTTACTGTCGCTGAGTGAGGGGATTCGGATGAAGCTCGAGGTGTTTGCAGACAGTGATTCTGTTGCCAACGCAGCTGCCGCTTTTGTTGCTGCCGAGGCCAGAGCGGGAATCAAAGCGCGTGGCAGATTCGTCATGGCTGTGAGCGGCGGTCATACACCGTGGCTCATGCTGCGTGCTCTGGTACACCAAGACGTTCCTTGGGAAGCACTGCATCTAGTGCAAGTGGATGAGCGAGTCGCTCCGAACGGAGACCCCGACAGAAACCTTACACACTTGATTGAAAGTCTGAAAGAGGTTGATTCATTGAGTTCGGATCATGTTCACGCAATGCCGGTGGAAGCACCCGATCTCGAACTTGCAGCTGCCCAGTATGAAACGGTTCTCGAGCAGCTCGCTGGTTCAAGACCAGTACTGGATCTTGTTCACTTAGGCTTGGGACCTGACGGACACACGGCATCACTGGTACCAGGAGATCCAGTCCTGAACGTTAATGGAGTAGACGTCGCAACGACGCGCGTTTATCAAAACAGGCGCCGGATGACTTTGACTTATCCAATTATCAACCGGGCGCGCCGAGTGTTGTGGCTTGTAACCGGTAAAGACAAAGCTGGAATGGTTGCTCGCCTTCGCGCCGGAGATACTTCGATCCCGGCAGGACGCGTGCACAATGATCGCGCCTTAATGATCGCTGATCGCGCGGCGGCAAACCCCGGTTAAAGGAGTGAATATGCGTATCGGAATTGCCACGGATCGTGGCGGATTTGGGCTAAGGGACGATCTGCTTGAGAGAAGCGGATTATGAGGTCATCGACTTCGGCGCCCACAGTTTGGAGTCAGCCGACGATTATCCGAATTTTGTAACGTAGCTCGCGGAATAGCAATTTGCGGAAGTGGTGTGGGGGCATCAATCGCTGCTAACAAGATTCACGGTGCGCGAGCCGGCTTGATTCTGACCATTTCTCCGCGCGACAAAGAGTTGAAGATGACCACATGAACATTATTTGTCTGGATGGTCGTGTTGTAGGTCCAGATAGCGTTCTCATACGCGATCGCAAGTTTGAAGCAATTCCTGCCCCGAAAGAGTCTCTACCGCTACTCCAAAGAGATCACTAAGCCCGTCGTTTTTGCGCAAACCGTTACCCTTTCGGAGTTGGCGCGGAGTGAAACCTGCCGCACAATCCCACGTCAGAGTTTACGAAAGGACAGACGAAAATGAATATGGCTTTGGCGGGCGTAACTGATTCTCCTCCGCGCACGGCGGACCACAGCAAGTTTCCGGTCGGCGCCAACTTACTGTCCTTACAAGCGCGTCGTGATTTGCGCCGGTCGGTGATCGCCGGTAACGGTGAGGGTCTGCAAGTTGAGTTTGGCCGTGACTCGAGGCGATTGAAATTACTGCTGGACTTGGCCAACGAGGCTGTCTCGAAGAGGGAGGTTCGCGGGCTGGTCAACGCACTCATGATGAGAATCAAGAGCGCACTAAACTCTGACGGAGTTTGCATTCTTTTGAAGAAGCAACAGGAAGGCGAACTCGATCTCTATGCGCTCGGTTTTCGATCGAACGGAAGCAGCTTCAACGAAAGAACTGTAATGCCCCTCGCCGGGACGATGGCGAGCTATGTACTGAGCACGGGTAAGCCGTGGGCCGGGACTCGCAAGCAGGCGCGTGCGATTTTCCCGAACGAAGTTCTGTTGCAGGAGCAATTCAGCACCGGATGCATGCTGCCTCTTTCAGGCTGCAACGGGGTTGTGGGTACGCTCGCTCTGGTTCGGGTTGCGCCTAATTTCTACAGTCAGGATGAGCTTGATTTCCTGGCTGGGGTTTCCAATCAAATAGCACTTACGTTGGAGAACGCACTCGCGGGCCAGGAGATTTCCGCACTTAAGGACAAGCTGACACAGGAGAAGCTCTATCTCGAAGAAGAGATTCGTAGCGAGATGAATTTCGATCAGATCGTCGGCGACAGCCCAGCACTAAGGCAGGTGTTGGAGTTGGTCCAAACAGTCGCCCCTAGTGATTCCACGGTGCTGCTGCTCGGTGAGACTGGAACGGGAAAGGAGCTGATCGCGCGTGCGATCCACGATCACAGTCGCCGCGAAAACCACACCTTTGTGAAGCTCAACTGTGCGGCAATACCGACGGGACTGTTCGAGAGCGAATTGTTTGGACATGAAAAAGGAGCGTTTACCGGCGCCATCAGACAGAAGGTCGGGCGACTGGAACTCGCCGATCAGGGCACGCTATTTCTGGATGAAGTAGGAGACGTGCCGCTGGAGATCCAGCCGAAGCTCTTGCGCGCTCTGCAGGAGCGTTCCATTGTGAGGATCGGGGGCGAGACACCAATTTCGGTGGAGCTGCGC